>NYTT01000066.1 GCA_002683775.1 Flavobacteriales bacterium | reverse complement strand
TTTATCATCATTTTCATTATAATATACTGAATGATTAGCATTCCCAAGGACGACAACTTTAGGCATTCCTGAAGAACCATAATCACTCATACTTATTGAACTTGATGAAAAAGCAGTATTTATTGACATACTATTTGAAATGCCCCAATTAACCAAAGTAGGGCACGCTGTATTAGCATAATCATCAACTAAATAAAAATCAACTCTATCGGTATGAGATGTTGCAAAGGATTGAACAGCTGAATAGGCTGGCAATGTGTAAGTTGCACATGGTCCACAAGGCATTACCCAAGCAAGAACAATTACATTTCCAGCATTCAAGGAGTCAAATAAAGAATGAGATACCCCATTACAATCGTCAGTGATAAAGTCAGTAGCTGTTTGTGCTAAAACAGTGTTAAATGACAATAATATTATTAAGTTTTTAAGAATAAATTTTTTCATTTTTAATTGGTTTATTTCTTTCGTTCATATTTACAACAATAATGAAGACTATTGTAACTTTCTTCAGTAGCCTTATATCTTTCAGTATCATACCCAACTCCTGCGACAGCTTTTTCAATGCTCACTAAATCAGTCATTTCAGGATTAAATTTCAACTTTAGTTCACCTGTAATAACATTCCATTTAGCACTTTTGACACCAACTACTAATTTTGCTGTTTTTTCAATTTTTTTCTTACACATATTGCAATTTCCTAACACAATGCAAGTTGACTTTTGATATTTCACTCTCTCTTGTGTAAACGATGAATTTGAAAATAGTATAAAAATAAGTAGCTTTAATAATGTTTTCATTAACCTCTAATTTATTACAAATAAAACTGATTATTAAAAAATTAAAAATGTCATTTATCAAAAAATAAATATGACAACTCTCAGATATTTTTTATTACGCAAATATAGTCTTAATTTATCTTATACCTTAGACCAAGATAAATCATTCTTCCGTTAATTGGAGCATAAACTATAGATGCATCAAAATTCTCATCTGTAGGGTTATCTGCTATTTTTATTGGATTATCTTGAGTGAAATTAAGAATGTTTTCTGCACCGATATACACTTCAATGTAATCATATCTCTTGGTAATCTGAGAATTATGTACAAAGAAAGGATTCGAAAACGCATCTTTAACATCTTGATGAGCAGGCAATCTACTTTTACCAACAAAATTAGTTGTAAAATCAAACTCCCAGTCTTCCGTGGTATTAGCGTATGACAAATTAACAAGAGCTCTATCTCTTGGAGTTAATGGTGGTTGTAATAATCCTCTATTCTCATATTCTATTTTTACTACATTTATTTTATATGCTAATTTGATATTTAATCGCTCAACTAATTCATAACCCAAATCGATTTGTAAAGTATTTGCAAATGATTTTCCATTTAAGTTATAAAAGTTAAGAAAACCTGGACTCTCAATATCAACAACAATTTGATTTTCAAATTCTGTTCTATATGCATCTGCATTAATAATCCCTTCCTTACCAAATAAACGAAAACAATATGTCAAATTAAAACCCATATTCCATGCTACTTCAGGCAATAAATTCTCTCTTACTTTTACAATTCTATTTGATGCTAAAAAATTAGAATGTTCAACAAAAATATTAGAAATTCTAAAGGCCTTACCAGCTGAAATACGTAATGCTAAATCATCAGTAGGGTTGTATTTAACATTAACTCTAGGTGTATAATGATATTGAGAATTATTGTGGTAATCTGCTCGAAATCCAGCAACTAAAATAAAATAATCATCTATTTTAAGATTGTACTCTGAAAATACGCCTGTAATTAAATCAATCTTGTTGAAAAGACTATCATTAAAACTTTCTTTAAATCTATCTGCATTATAGTTAAGTCCATATCTGAAAGTATTATTATTAATTTTAACATCTCTAATTAGATTAAGATAAACACTTTCTTGCAGACCAGTATATAATTTATCTCCAAATTTAGCTTCTTGATTATGTCTTCTGAACGAAGTTTGTAAACCAATGCTTCTTTGATCTTCATCTGGAAGAATTCCAGTTTTTGTCCCAATTTCAATTATATCATTATGAATATCGATTTTGTAAGGATTAAGAAAATTAGAAAGCTGACCACCCTCCCTATCTTCATACATTGCTTTCACAAATAACTGAGCTCTAAAAACATTAGAACCCTCATATAGAAAACGATTTAAAACGTTAAAATTCTTTAAATGAGGCATGTCCATAAAACCATCATTATTTTCATCTATTTCTTTATTATGATAAGAAAAATGTGTAAATAAATTACTACTCCACTTTTCATATATCTTCTTAAGAGCTAGATTATTCTCGAACTTTTGACTGGAATTTGCATATACATTCCAATACATTTTATCTGCTGTACTTGGTTTAAAATATTCTAAATTTATTTGTCCAGTAAATGATTCAAATCCATTTACTACGGAACCTGATCCTTTTATAATCTGAATTGACTCAATCCAAGTGCCAGGCACATAATTAAGACCATAAGAGGACGAAAGCCCTCTTATTAAAGGTATGCTTTCATTTGTAATTTGAACATATCTACCATCTAATCCGAGCATTCTGATTTTCTTAGCTCCAGAAATAGCATCTGAATAACTAACATCTACGCTAGCATTTGTACTAAAGCTCTCAGATAAATTGCAACAGGCAGCTTTTTGCAATTCATTAACAGTTAAGGTCTGAACATTTAATGAGTTTACAACAGAATACTTTGTTGAATTTACGGAACTTATAATATTCACCTCATCTAATTCAACAGATCTTTTTAAATAGAAAATAAATTCATTATTAATAAATTCCTTGCTATCATATGTATACCCAACGTAACTTACACTTAGGCTAGCAGGAAAAGATGTTGCTTCATTAATTGTATAGTTTCCATTAGTATCTGTTGTTGTTCCTACAGTAGTTTCTTCCCAATATACATTAGCACCAAAAATTGGATTAATACTACCATCACTATTTATCTCAAGTACTTTACCAATTATATCTTGAGCATTTAGATTTAAGTTTATAACCAAGATGGTTATAAAAAATAATATTTTTTTCATTTTTAAAAGTTTAAAGTTAATACGTAATTAAAATTAAACTTCTCTATAAAAGAAATGATTGTAAATTAGGTAAAAATGGCCTTAAATAGCCTTTATTAAGATGATTGTAAATTATTAAATTGTCTATAAATTCTTCTGAATATGAATCATAAAAGACAACTAATAAATACTGAAGTTCTAGATTTAATAATTTTAAACTAAAAACAGATGTGAGTGTTTCAAAATCAAATTGAACAGATTGAGTATCACTAGAACATGAATTGTCATTAGTTTGAGGGCAACATGAAGTAATTGATTCTGTTTTTTTACAACAAGAAATACTTTTTATTTGCAAAGCAGCCAATTTATCTTTACTCTCCATACAATTTGGAACTTCAGTTCCAAGAAATATCTTATTATCCATAGAGCAATTCATCTTAGAAACACTAACACCAATTGATAACAATAGTACCAGTAAAGATGAAATAATCACACCAATATTAGAAAGAATTCTTTTCATATTATTAAACAAATATACTTTTTTTTAAATAAAAAAATAATTACCCAGTTATTGTCTAGACTTAACTTTAGTTAATATATATAAAACACCTAAAAAACCAACAATAAGGATTGTTATCGCTCCAAATGCAAATTCATCTTTTCCATTCCAAGAAGATGGACTAAGTAAAGATCCGTCACCCTTGGATGAAATGTACCATACAAGATAAGAAGATGTGCAAGACATAGCACTAATCATGATAACTATTAATATTTTTACATGTTTGCTTAACGTTTTACCAGATAAATAATATTCTCGAATTTCTTTGCCAAAAAATTTGTTAGACAACGACCACTTAAATAATTTTTTATTAGAAAGTGAAAATAAAAAAGCGGCAGGTACTGCCCAAGAAATTGTTGGCCAACCAGGAACCCAAATGCCAATTACTGCAAAAAAAACGCATATATACCCTAGTAATTGATAACCTCTTCTCTTAAATGGATTACTAACAACAGAATATTTTTCAACTATCTTATCAACTTCAACAGAAACTTTAGTCATATTAGATTCTTATTCAAAAGAAAGAATAGTATTTTTAATTATTGAAATACAATCTAGAAGTTGAGATTCAGTAATTACTAATGGAGGAGCAAAGCGAATAATATCACCATGGGTTGGCTTAGCAAGCAATCCATTATCTCTAAGTTTTAAACATACATCCCATGCTTCGATTCCATCTTTGGGTTTAATAATAATTGCATTTAGCAAGCCTTTACCTCGAACTAATGATATCATATCAGAATTAACTGCTTGTAAATTATCTCTAAATATTTTACCTAAATGCTCAGCTTTTTGAGCAAGTTTTTCTTCAACAACTACATCAAGAGCAGCCATAGCTACTTTGCATGCTAAAGGATTACCACCAAAAGTAGAACCATGCTCACCAGGCTTTATACATAGCATAACTTCATCATCAGCTAAAATAGCTGATACAGGAAAGACACCGCCTGAAAGAGCCTTGCCTAAAATTAAGATGTCAGGCCTAGCATCTTCAAAATCACAAGCAAGCATTCTACCTGTTCTTCCTATACCTGTCTGAACCTCATCAGCTATAAAAAGCACGTTATACTTTGTACATAATTTTCTTACCCCTGCTAAATAACCAACATCTGGTACAACTACACCTGCTTCACCTTGAATAGGTTCGACCATAAATGCACATACATTTGGATCCTTTAGTTCCTTTTCTAATAATTCTAAATTATTATAGGGTATTAAATCATATCCAGGCATATATGGGCCAAAGCCTTCATAAGAAACAGGATCATCAGAACTTGAAATTGCAGCAAGTGTTCTACCCCAAAAATTTCCTTTAGCAAAAATAATTCTTGCTTTATTCTTCTCAATACCTTTAATATTGTAGCCCCATTTTCTAGCCAATTTATTTGCTGTCTCACCTCCTTCTACACCTGTATTCATTGGCAACACCTTGTCATAGCCAAATAAATCTGTCATGTATTTTTCATACTCTCCTAGAACATTATTGTGAAAAGCTCTTGATGTTAAGGTTAAAACACTTGCTTGATCTTTAAGTGCATTAATAATCTTTGGATGGCAGTGTCCTTGATTAACAGCTGAATATGATGATAAAAAATCATAATACTTGTTTCCTTCAACATCCCATACAAATACGCCATCTCCTTTTGAAAGAACAACTGGCAGGGGGTGATAATTGTGTGCACCAAATTTATTTTCTAGTTCAATATATTCTGATGATATCTTCATTTTTATGTGATTTTCTAATTCGCAAATATAGTAGTTTTAATACGTAAATATTACATTTGTAATATGGAAAAACAAAAAAGAAGAAAGGAAATATTATTAGAAAATATTGAAATAATTGACACAGCAAATAAGGGCAAATCAATTGCTAAAAATGACGGAAGAGTAATAATTGTGGACGGAGCAGTACCAGGAGATAATTGTAATATTATAGTTTACAAGAAGAGAAAAAAACTTTGGCTTGCCAAAGTAGCTAAAATAAATACTTTTTCAAAAAATAGAACTACTCCGAAATGTGAACATTTTGGAACTTGTGGAGGTTGTAAATGGCAAAACATGAATTATGAATCTCAATTAGAGTTTAAACAAAAAGAGGTGCTTAATAATATCAGTAGAATTGGTAAGATAAAAGAACTAAATTATAAAGATATTATAGGTTGTGATGATATATACAACTACAGAAACAAGATGGAATTTACATTTTCAAATAAAAGATGGTTAACTACTGAAGAAATTAAATCTAAAGCAAGTATAGAAAACAAAGACGCACTTGGATTTCATGTACCAGGATTATTTGACAAAGTAATCAATATTAATAAATGTCATTTACAAAAAGAACCTTCCAATGCTATTAGAATATCTGTTAAAAAATTCTCAGACAAACATAATCTAACTTATTTTGATATTAGAAATCAAACAGGATTACTTAGAAACCTCATGATTAGAAATTCATCCAATAATGAACTAATGGTAATGGTTCAATTTTATGAAGATGACATAAAAAAAATTAATAGCGTTATGCAACATATTAAAGATAATTTTTCTGAAGTAACATCACTTCTTTATGTCATTAATAAAAAAGCAAATAGCACATTCTATGATCAAGAAGTCATCTGCTTTAGTGGCAAAGACCATATAACAGAAAAAATAGATGGACTATTCTTTAAAATTGGTCCTAAATCATTTTTCCAAACAAATAGCAAACAAGCAAGAATTTTGTACCAAAAAACAAAAGAATTAGCAGGTCTAAGTAGAAATGACATTGTCTATGACTTGTATACTGGTACAGGAACAATTGCTCAATACATTGCTAAATCAGCAAAAAAAGTAATTGGCATTGATTCAGTTGAAGAAGGTATTTTTGCAGCTAAAGAAAATGCAAAAACAAATAATATAGATAATTGCTACTTTTACTCAGGAGACATGAAAGATATCTTCTCAGAAGATTTTGTAAATAAAAATGGATTTCCTGATATAATTATTTCTGACCCACCTAGAGACGGAATGCATAAAAATGTAGTCAACCAATTACTTAATATTAAAGCTAAACGTATTGTTTATGTCAGCTGTAATTCAGCAACACAAGCACGCGATATAGAATTATTAAATACACTATACAATGTATCACATATTCAAGCTGTAGATATGTTTCCACAAACTCATCATGTAGAAAACATTGTTGTTTTAGAATTAAAAAAATAAATGATTCAAATTTGAATTTGATAATTTAGCAATATGGATGATTTTTGGAAAAAACTTAAGGAAATGTATAATCTAAATCCCACAGTATTTGGAATTCTACTTTTTTTGGATTTAGCAATACTATATTTTATTATTCAATATTTTATTAGCTAATGCTACTAAATATTAATAAAGAAAATCCTAACCCAAGATTAATAAAACTTGCAGTAGATTGCTTACAACAAGGAGGAGTAATAGTATATCCCACAGACACTGTATATGCAGTTGGATGTGACATCTACAATAAGAAAGCAATGGAAAGACTATGTAAGATTAAGAATCTCAACATCAAAAAACATAATCTTTCATTTATCTGCTATGATTTGAGTCATATTTCAAATTTTACTAAACACTTAGATACTAACACATATAAACTAATGAAGAAGGCTCTTCCAGGTCCTTACACGTTTATACTAAATGCAAATACTAGTATTCCTAAGATTTTTAAAAACAAAAAAAAAGAAATTGGAATTAGAATACCAAATAACAATATTGCAAGAAAACTAGTAAAAGAGCTTGGTAATCCAATAGCAACAACATCAGTAAAAAATCCAGATATGTTAATAGAATACATTACTGATCCTGATTTAATACATGAATATTTAGGCAAGAAAGTTGATATTGTTATTTCTGATGGATATGGCGATAGTATTCCCTCTACAATTGTAAACTGTACAAATAATATTGCAGTAGTTACACGTAAAGGAAAAGGTGATACTAACTTATTTTTGTAATTACATCAACAATTTGAGGAATTAGTAGCTTTTTATCATTGTTAATAATTATAAAATCTGATAATTTTTCCTTCTGTTTCTGAGTCATTTGTTTACTCATGATAGTTAGAACATGATTTTTATCACATTTATCACGCGACATTACCCTTTTGATTCTAATTTCCTCTTCTGCAGAAACACAAATAATCTTATCTAAGATATCATTCGAGCCACTTTCAAATAAGATTGCCGCTTCTTTAATTATTATATCTGAATTTTGAAGTGCACACCAATTAATAAAATTTTTAGAAACAACTGGGTGAATTAAGTGATTAAGTGATTTCAACTTTTCATTATCATTAAAAATAATCTCTGATAAAATATTTTTTTGCAAAATGTTGTTCTCATAAACCTTATCTCCAAAAAAAACTTTAATCTTTTCTATTAAATACTTATCACTTTGCATACACTTCTTAGCTTCAATATCTGAGTTAAAAACCGGAAATCCTAATTTCTCAAAAATTGATGAAACAAAAGTCTTTCCTGCACCAATTGCACCAGTTATTCCAACTTTTATTTGTTTTTTTTCAATTGGCATAATTCTTTATAAATTCTATTGTATTGTGGTAAAATATTATGAAGTGAATAAGATTTTGAATGAACTAATGCATTATGTTTAAATTTGTCTAACAAATTTTTATCTTCAAGTAGTTTAACCGTATCATTAGCCATCTTACTGACATCGCCAACATCTGATAAAAAACCTGTTTTACCATCAATATTAACTTCAGATATACCCCCACAATTTGTTGAGATTACAGCAGTAGCGCATGCCATAGCTTCAAGAGCAACTAAACCAAAACTTTCTGTAGACGATGGTAAAACAAAAACATCTGATATAATAAGTACTTTTTCAACATCTCTCAGTTTTCCCAAAAATTTAACCTTATCAGTTAGACCTTTTGCTCGGCAAAGTTGCTCAGCAACTAATCTTTCAGGCCCATCTCCTATCATTAATAATTTTGCCGATATAACTTTAGAGACTTTTTCAAATATTTCTATCACATCATAAACTCGTTTTACTTTTCTAAAATTAGATACATGAGTAATTAAAACTTCATCTTTATTTGCATAATTAGATCTATGAAGATTATTTGTTTTGATGTCATATAAACTTAAATCAATAAAATTAGGTATGGTTACAATATGATTTTTGATATTAAAATGTTCAAGTGTCTCAGACCTTAGACTTTCTGAAACAGCAGTAACTACATCTGACATATTAATTGCATATTCAATAACAGGCTTAAAAGATTTATCTTTACCCAAGAGAGTTATATCCGTACCATGTAAGGTAGTAACAATAGGTAAATCTATACCGTAGGTCTCTAATATCTTCTTAGCGTTGACTGCTGCACTTGCATGTGGAATAGCATAGTGAACATGAAGTAAATCTAACTTTTCACTAATCGCGACATCTACTAATTTAGAAGTTAGATTAAGCTCATATGGGGTATATTCAAACAGTGGATAATCAGGTATCGTAACTTCATGATAAAATATTTTTGCTGACAATAAATCTAACCTAAACGGCTTATCATATGAAATAAAATGTACCTGATGACCCAAATTAGCAAGTGCAATACCAAGTTCAGTTGCAATAACTCCACTCCCACCATATGTGGGGTAGCAAACAATACCAATTCTTAAATTATCTTGCATGTAAACTTTCATAAATAATATTCATTATCTCTGTTCTTACATTCATAGAAATTAATTTCTTATTTGAAGAGTCAGGATAAATTCTGTTTGATAAAAATATATAAACTAAATTACTTTCAGGATCTGCCCAAGCTAATGTTCCCGTAAAGCCAGAATGACCAAAACCAAATTCACTTGCGTTATCACTTGCTGGACCACCTTCTTGATTTTTTAATCTCGCTTTATCAAAACCAGCCCCTCTTCTATTATCATTTTCAGAAAATTGATATTTTGTAAAATCATTTACTACCTCCTTAGAAATATATCTTTCTTGTGCATATTCACCATTTTGTAAAAATAGTTGCATTAACTTTGCAAGGTCATTCGAATTAGAGAAAAGACCAGCATGACCACTTACACCTCCCTTCATTGCAGCACCCATATCGTGAACGTAACCATTTAGAACCTGACTCCTAAATTCAAAATCCATTTCAGTTGGAATTATTCTTGATGAATCTAATCTTTGTAAAGGATTAAACCCAAGATTCTCCATACCTAACTTCTTATAAAAAAAATCAGCCGATAATTCATTTAATTTCCTGTTATCAGAAAAATTAGTCTCTATAATCTCCTGCAGTAAATAATAACCTAAATCAGAATAACAATATTTATTTTTATTATCTAATAAATCTGTTTCTACAATTTGTTTTAAGATGCTATCTGTGTATGAATAATGGAGATAAATATTTCTTGCAACTTCGATCGGGAATTCTTGACTGTACTTTTCACTATATAGTGTATCTCTAAGCTTCATAAAGCTTGAAGTAGAATCCTTATATAATGTTTGTTTATAAAAAGGAATCCATGGAAGAAGTCCAGCTTGGTGGGCTAACACATCACGTATTTTTAAAAACTCTTTGTTAGAAAAATCAAGATCTAAATATTGACCAAGTTTATCATTCAAATTTAACTTTTCTTGATCAACCATTTGCATCAATAGAGGAACAGTTGAAGCAATTTTAGTTATGGATGCAATATCGTAGACATCAGAATTTTTCACTTTTATTTTTTTGTCATATGTATGATACCCATATGATTTTTTAAAAAAAACTTTTCCTTCTTTCGCAATTAAAATTTGACAGCCTGGTGTAGCTTCCTCTAAAATTGCATTCTCAACTATACTATCTATTTTGACAACTAAATCAGATCTAATATCTACCTCTTCAATCATGCAGAAACTCATTCTTATAGATTCAGTTCTCAGTCCAGAACTTAAACTAAAATGCTTTGTTGACACAGGTATTTTACCATTAATACCGATCCCTCCAAAAATTGCTTGAGCTGTTTGTTTCTGTGACAAATCACTATTTTGATAAGACAAAATCAGACCATCAAAATTCCTAACTCTTAAAAAAGAATTGATACTGTATGGATTAGCAAATAAATTTACGATAATCTTAGATTGTAATGAAATTGCTTGCAAAAGCATATCAATTTCTTTAGAAATCTTATATGGTTTCCAAGCATTAGCATTGGACTTATGAACACTAGCGATAACTAAATTATACTCTGACAATTTATTTAAAAGCTCAACCTTCTGAGAAAGAGAAAATTTTTCAGGAATTGAAAAATGGGTAATTGAAGCATAATTAGATAACATTTGTTGAAATGGCTCTACATCTGCACCAATTGATATTGATGCTAGCTTCAAAGTATCTAATCTTTTCAAGGGAATTAATCCATCATAATTTTGTAATAAAGTCAGAGAAGACTCTATCAACTTTTTATTTAAAAGCTCTGTTTTTCTTAAGACAATACTATCATTAATAGCTAATTCATCCACTGGTTTATAAGAATCAAGACCAAACCACCTCTTAGCCATTAAAATTTTATGGCATCTTTCGTCTATTTCTGTTTGAGTTATTAAATTACTTTTTATTGCGTTATTTATCTCATTTATTGCTTTAGGAATATCTTCAGCAAAGAGTAATACATCATTTCCAGCAAGTAAAGCCTTTACATCAACAATTCCTGGTGAATAGAAATTACTAACACCCTTCATATTAAGTGCATCTGTTATTGAAAGTCCAGTAAAACCCATCTCTGTCTTTAACAATCCATTTACAACTTTTGAAGATAAAGATACGGGAGAATTCTTAGCTGGATCTAGCGATGGTATTGACAAATGAGCAACCATAACAGAGCCTAATCCATTATCAATCATTTTTTGAAAAGGAATTAACTCTACTTCTTTTAATCTATACTTTAATTGGTTGACAACAGGTAAGGTATGGTGTGAATCAGTATCAGTATCACCATGTCCAGGAAAATGCTTTGCGCATGCCAGAATATTGTTGTCTTGCATTCCTTGCATATATGCTAAGCCTAGTTTAGCAACGTTGTAAGGGTCTTCTCCAAATGATCGATTATTTATAATAGGGTTGTTAGGATTTGAGTTTACATCAACAACAGGTGCAAAGTTGATATGTATTCCCAACATCTTACATTGGCGGGCAACTTCAACACCCATTTGGTAAATTAAAGAACTATCTTTAATAGCTCCTAGGGTCATTTGCCAAGGAAACCTAAGGCAAGAATCTAATCTCATTGAAACGCCCCATTCACCATCAATAGCAACCATCAATGGTGTTTTGGATATAGATTGATAATAATTTGTAAGCTTTGCTTGTCTTACAGGTCCGCCCTGAAGAAACATTAATCCACCAATTTTATATCTTCTAATCAAATATTCTATATCATCTCTATGTTGCTCACCCTTGTTAGAGTAAGCTGCAACCATAAACAGTTGAGCAATTCGTTCATCTTCAGAAAGTGATAACATAATACTGTCTGCCCATTGACGATTTTCATTCAAAAAAACAGCATTATCTTGAGCAAATAGATTCTTTGTAAACAAAGATGAAATTGCAAAAAATAGTATAAGTAAAATATGTCTAAACATTATTGTAAAATTAAAAATTGATCACTACATTTTAACATATTAACAATAATAAATATATGACTTATTAACTTTTAAATTTTAATACTTTTGTAATATGATAGCACCAAAACTTCCATCATTTTTCAATAGTAAAAATCCTAAAGAGTTTATTTTCAAACCAAGATACTATGATGAAAGAAAAGAAAGAATATATAAAAAAACTACTAATATTAATAAAAAAATAAAGTTTAATTCTAAGTCAACAATTAAACATCAAAAAGGCAGAAATATTAGAATTATATTTTTAATTATTATTTTATCTTTGCTTGCATTCATTTTTATCACTAATTAAGTCTAAATCACTTTGAATATTATACAATTGCTACCAGATCATGTTGCAAATCAAATTGCAGCAGGAGAAGTAATACAACGACCTGCTTCAGCGGTTAAAGAGCTACTTGAAAATGCATTAGACGCAGGAGCCAACGAAATCAAACTATATATTAAAGACGCTGGAAAGACACTCATACAAATCATTGATAATGGATGTGGGATGAGCAAAGAAGATGCAAAAATTTGTTTTGAACGTCATGCAACATCAAAGATAAAAAATGCAAATGATTTATTCAACATTAAAAGTATGGGGTTTAGAGGGGAAGCATTGGCATCAATTGCAGCAATATCTCATGTTGAACTTAACTCAAAATTAACAGAAGATGAATTAGGAACTCTATTAATAATAGAAGGAAGTGAGATTAAGAAAAACAATGAATGTTCATCCACAAATGGGACTTCAATTAAAGTTAAGAATCTATTTTACAATGTACCCGCAAGAAGGAATTTTTTAAAATCTGATCAGGTAGAGCTCAGACATATTACAGAAGAATTCTGTAGAGTTTCGTTATCGAACCCAAAGGTAAAAATGCAATTTTTCAGTAATAACAATGAACTTTACCATCTGCCTCAATCAAATTTCAGACAACGTATTGTCAATGTCTTTGGCAATAAAAAAAATGAGAGTTTAGTACCAATAGAGGAACAAACTTCACTTGTGACATTAAACGGATTCATTGGAAAACCGGAATCTGCTAAACGAACAAGAGGAGAACAGTATTTCTTTGTTAATAATAGATTTATCAAAAATAATTATTTGAATCATGCTATTAAAAAAGCATTTGAAGAAGTTATACCTCAAAATTATTTCCCTTCTTACTTTATAAACTTAAGTATTGATACGAATTTAATAGATATAAATATTCATCCAAGCAAAACAGAGATTAAATTTGAAGATGAAAAATCTATTTATGCAATAATACGAGCAACAGTTAAAAAGTCACTTGGATCATATAACATTGCACCATCTATTGATTTTTCACAAGAGCAAGCATTTGATATAGATATTAGTTTAAGAAAATCTGAGAACATTAAAGAACCTGTTATTAAAGTTGATTCGAATTACAATCCATTTAACGACAAAAAGAACAAGAGCTATGATGATAATAGAGAGTATCTACAAGAAAATATCATACAAGAATTCACAGATAAAAAGATTGAAAAAACATTTCAAATTGGAAATTGCTATATAGTTTACCCAAACGATAATGGTCTTTTACTTATACATCAAAGAAGAGCACACAAGAGAATCTTATTTGAATATTATAAAAATGCATTTAAAAGTGAAAAATCAAAATCACAAACATTACTATTTCCAAAAAGTATAAAACTAAATACTAATGACATCAAAATTGTTAGTAGCATAAAAAATGAACTTAATAAAATAGGGTTTTTATTTAAAATAAAGAAAAATGAATTGGTGTTTAATGGAATACCAAATGAGTGTCAAGAGACCAATTTACAGCCTTTAATTGAAAATATTATTGAACAGAATAAAATTAGTGATGAAATCAAATTAGATGTTAAAAAAAATCTAGCTAAATCATTAGCTATATCTCTTGCAATATCCAAACAAAAAAAACTTAGTAACGATGAACAAAGAATGATAAAAGAAGAGTTACTTAAATGTGAATCTCCTAGCGTATGCCCAAGCAAAAAGAGAACAATGATAAATCTAAGAATTGAAGATTTAGATAAATACTTTTAAAATGTATAGACCAACTTCATTTAGCCAATTACCTAATAGCTTCAATTCTCCTAATACCCGATGATACAAGATCTTAAAGTTGGTGATAGTGTAGA
>NYTT01000065.1 GCA_002683775.1 Flavobacteriales bacterium | reverse complement strand
TTATTTAATGAAGCTTATAATGAAAATCCATTAATCGCATCTAAACTTCTATTTTGGAGTAGAGATGTGAGAAGTGGGGCTGGAGAGAGACAAATCTTTAGAGATATAATAACTCACCTAGTTACTACCTCACCACAAACAGTTAGAAATAACATCGGACTGATTCCAGAATTTGGAAGATGGGACGATGTATTGGTTTTGGTTGGTACAGAATTGGAAGGTGATATGTTCACACTAATTAAAGAGTCCCTAACAAATGGAAATCAATTAACGGCCAAATGGATGCCAAGAAAAGGTATTGTTGCGAACAGACTTAGAAAATTATTCAAATATACGCCTAAAGAGTATAGAAAGATGTTAGTTAATTTAACTAATGTTGTGGAAACTAAGATGTGTGCGAATGATTGGGAAAGTATTGATTATTCGAAACTACCATCTTTAGCATCATCTAGATATCAGAAGTCATTTGTGAAAAATGATACTGAAAGATATGATGAGTATAAGAAAGGTTTGGTAGATGGGACTGCGAAAGTTAACGCTGGTGCGATTTACCCATATGATATTATTAAAAGTATTCATTTAGGTGGTGATGAAGTTGTTTCACAAAAACAATGGGAGTCTTTACCTAACTGGATGGAAAATTCAGATGAAAGGTTATTACCTGTAGTGGATGTGTCAGGATCAATGATTTGTCCAGCTGGTGGTAATGAAAATCTTAGTTGTATGGACGTAGCAATTTCATTGGGAATGTATATCTCAGAAAGAAATGAAGGTGACTTTAAAGACGCTTTCATCACTTTCTCAGAAAGTCCACAACTTCAGTATTTAACTGGTGGGGTTACAGAAAGAATGGATCAACTTAGAAGTGCTGATTGGGGTTTTAGTACAGATTTAGAAGCTGTGTTTAGTTTGATTTTAGATCAAGCTAAACTTAATGATATCCCACAGGATAAGATGCCGACTAAGATAATGATTTTATCAGACATGCAGTTCAATCAGGCAACAATTAGTGACTTAGGTTCTCAGTCTATGATTGAATCTATGTATAATGAATATGGGTATAAAAAACCGGATATTATATATTGGAATTTAAACAATAGAGGGAGTAATTTCCCAGTGGAGTTTAATAAAGATGGTACTGCTTTAGTGTCGGGTTTCAGCCCATCGATACTTAAACCTCTTTTGGCTGGAAAAAATATGACACCAGAATCCATAATGATGGATACTGTAAATGATGAAAGATATAGTTCTATAACTATATAAGACGTTCTTTGAAAAATTTTGTGATAATAAGGAATAATTACAGCAAATTAACCTAGATCTAAAACGAAGGGGCTTTGATATCCTCAGGTGTGGTTGTACTTATACTTCCCCACTATTTAAAAGAGTCAAAAACGATTCCGTATCACAAAAGTATTAGATGTAAAACGAATGGTTTCTGCAAACTTAAAAAACTAAGCTAAAGTAGAAACGGGTTTTATTTCCCCTTTACCTAAAAAAAGTATAAAGGGGATAACCATAGGTGAGGTTTAAATGGGATAATCCCATCCTCTAGGTTGTAAAACATACCTTTTGGTTTTGTCACAAGTAAAAATAAGACATTCAGTGGGGCTGAGTTAACAATCTACCGTAATGACGGTCATTACGTAAAATTCATACCGAATCACCATTCCGACATCGAATTACTAAGAGAGGGTATTTTTTAATTAAAGTACCCTCTTTTTTTTATATAAACATTTACAGTTAATGATATTTTATTTATCATTATAAAAAATAACAAAATATTATACAAATGAAATATGAAAATAGTTACTAAAAATTGTAGTTTAACCAAAGGAGAGAGAGGGTATTTAATTTACCTAACAGATGATAACGGAAACTCTTTAGAGTGTCATGATGTGACAGGTGAAGAAGAAAGAGAAGAAAAAGAAAACCAACTAAGTAAAGAAAATGATATTAGTGGGTCCGATGTTGAATACGTATCTTTAGAGAAGTATAAATCACAAAACAATAACTATACACCATTAATTTTGGTTTTTTATCTTAATGAGGAGTTATTCTCAATGCAAGACGCTATTAAATCTTACGGTGAAAACGTTAGACAATATTTAGAAAATAAAGGTGATAACGTTAGGTTATTCTTCTTACCTACTAAAGAGCCAGAAAAGATAACTTGTATAAACCCTGTTTTTATTGAGGAAGAGGCTGAGTTTGATAAATTAAATGACTTAATAGAGGATATTAGTAATAAGTTTCAAGTGGGTGTAGAATAGTAAACGTCTGATAATCAGAAGTTTATGGTCGACTAGACGATCTATACACCCTGTTCAAGGTCCATCCAGTCTTTTCAACAATTTTTTTATATAATTCAGTTCTATTTCTTTTAGAAACTAAACCAGTGAATAAGATATTTTTCATTTTATCATTAGATTCGTAGAAATTTCGTAACGTAGTATATAACTTTTTAGCGTCTGATTTTGTTTTACAAGTGATAATATCAAATTCACCATCTTGATGTATTAATACTTTGTTAACAACATAATTTACTTGTTTAAGTAAGATACCTTTATGTCTTCTTAATAGAATCAATTTTATAATTTCTTTGGTTTCCATTCTTTTATCGTAACCAAATACGGTAAACTTTTCTTCGTAGAAGTACTCAACCTTATGGAGTATTGTCCACTTATCACTTTTTACGTTCACCTCTACATTTCTACCTAAACTATCTTTAGTGTAAAATTTTGGATCATTCTCTTCTTTTTCCTTTAACAGAAGTAATTCATAAATAACTGGTTTAGTTTTTTTATAGGCGTTTGTTGTTTTTGGGGTTAATACCTTATTTTTATCTTTAATTGTAAAGTATTTTTTTTTGGCATGTTTCTTATCTTCACCTTCGTAAATTAATTTTTTATGTTTACCATCTTTAGTTATAATAATTTTATACAACATAACTTTTATACTTTATTTTATGTTAAAAAATACTTATCATTATTAATAAATAAATAGAAAAATGGTAAAAGACTATTATAATATACTTGAAGTTGATAGATCAGCTTCTGAAAGAGACATAAAAAAATCGTACCGAAATTTATCTAAAAAGTATCATCCGGATAAAAATCCAGACAATAAAGAATCTGAAGATAAGTTTAAAGAAGTAGCTGAAGCTTATTCTATTTTATCAGATAAGGAAAAAAGGGGTAATTATGATACGTTTGGTGATCCTAACGGTCAACCACAAAATCCGTTTGGGGATATGGGTGATATGAATGATATATTTTCTCAGTTCTTTGGTGGTGGAAGAAATCCTTTTGGTGGTAGAGGGTCAAGAAGAAAAAAAGGTGGTGATATAAGAATAAATGTTCATATGACATTAGAAGATATGTATAATGGTGAACATAAGACAATAAAGTATCGAAGGAATAAAAAATGTGGTACGTGTGATGGAACTGGTGGGGAATCTACCACATGTGGTAACTGTAAAGGACATGGGGTGGTAAATCAGATACAAAAAACCCCAATGGGTAGGGTACAGTCAACTGTAACTTGCCCAAGCTGTGGAGGTACTGGAAAAATTATTACTAACCCTTGTGGTGATTGTTCTTCTAATGGGGTAATATCATCAGAAGAACGATTATCATTCGACATACCTAAAGGGATAATGGATGGTGAAAGTTTAAGGGTTACTGGTAAAGGTAATTCAATTAAAGATGGTGTAGACGGTGATTTGTTTATTAATATAATAGAGAAACCACACCCTACCTTTAGAAGGTCAGGTTTAGATATACACCAGAGAGTAAACTTATCGTATAAAGATTTAGTATTAGGTTCACCTATTGAAGTAGATACTATCGATGGTAAAATAAGGATGACTGTTAAAAGTGGTACACAAGTCGGTAGTATGTTAAGAGTCCCACAAAAAGGTTTTATTAGAGATAACCAAAGAGGTGATATGATTGTTGAAGTTTGGTTGGACATACCAAAAGAAGTTACAGAAGAAGAAAAAAAGATAATTGAGACATTATAATTTGATTTTTTAAAATATTATGTTTATTATTAAAATAAAAAAATAAAAGTATGGCAAAATTTGAAGAAGTATTTGAGGATACATTAACTTTATTCAATAGACACATTGAAGATAGTTCTATACCCAGAGTGGTAAAAATTAAAATCTTATCTAATGAAGGGATTAAAAAAGGATTTGGTAATGTAAATAAAACACAAGAATTTGTTAAATTTATGACAGATTACGATGTAATTATACAGATTAACGAACCTATATTTGATCAGTTAGAAGATAAACAAAAAGAATATGTGGTAAAAGATTTATTAGGTAAAGTATTTTATGATGTCGATAAGGATAAAATAAGTATTTTACAACACGATATAACTACTTTTAGTGGTGTATTAAGTAAATATGATATTGACACATACCTTTCGATAAAAGAGAGTATTGTTACGTTATTAGAACAAAAACAAATTCAAGAAGACGCAAAAAAATAAATTATGGAAATTAATAAAGATGCAACATCAAAGGGGTTAACTACTCAAGATAAGAATTGGGAACTAATGAGTGTGTTAGGGATGAAATGGTCAGAGACTACTAATCTTACAGAAGAAGATAGGGAATTTCTATTAACTAAAGTGGAAATAGTAAAAAATCATATAAAAAGGCAAGGCCAACCCAGTGAGTTACTAAAATAGGTATATGCAACTTAGAGCAAAGACTGGTTATTCTTTTGAACGTAAGGTTAGAAGGGAAGGGGGTTTTGAACGTTATATAAAGGCACCAAGAATTAAATGGTCTGGTGTTGGTAGGAATAACGTTCAAAAACTTCTAAGTTTAAATAAAAACCCTGAATTATTTAAACCTATATTTGAAGAATCCAGATTCATTAAAGCAGATGCTAGATCAGAAGACGGAACATTATACGAAATTAAAAAGTATAGTAAAAGTCAAATGAATAAGTTTAACCTATATTCTGAACCTATAATAAAGGTTGCACCCACTAGAAGTGAATGGGGTGTAGGTAACCCTTATTACGATTCTTTTGATGGTTCTGATGAGTATAATGATTTTATTCGTAGACTAACAAAAACTAAATGGTGGAGAAAGTATAATAAAACTATACTTGAAAACATATATAAATCTAACAGTGGTATTTTTTCGAAAGACGGATTTATTCCTCATGATGAGATAGAATTTAAATGGGTTATAAATGAGGGTGATTATGCACCTATATTCGAAGGGTATCATAGGTTAACAATTGTTTTTAGATTGAAACAAAAATTAAGTTGGAAAGATAAAGTGTTGATTTTTTTAAAAAATGTTGGTATACTTAATAAATATAAATAAATAGATTATGATAAGTTACATTGGTGGGAAGGCTAGAATAAGTAAATGGATAGTTCCATTCATACCTAAAGATATTGAAACATATGTGGAGGCGTTTAGTGGTATGTTTTGGGTATTTTTTAAAATGGATTTAGAATTATACCCTAACCTTAAGACAGTAGTTTACAATGACTTTAATGGGTTAAATACTAACCTATTTGATTGTTGTAGAGATTATGATAGGTTATGGGATGAAATATCAAAATACCCTTGTCAACAGTTAGGGGTAGAAGAAACACCTTCAGAATATAGGGAAATGTTCGATGAGTACCAAAAAGAAGTATTTCATAGTGGTGTGACAATAACTCAGGAGAATAAGTATGAGGTGGCAGCTAAATACGTTTACGTATTAACACAAATATTTTCTGGGTCGAAACCAGAAACATCTTCATATATAGATTATAAAGGTAAGTATCGATGTAAAGTTTTAATATTTTTAGATAAGTTAAAAAATCCTGAATATAGAAAACATTTTGATAAAATTACCTTTGTTGAAAATTTAGACTTCCAATCCGTAATCGAGAAGTACGATTCTGAAACAACATATTTTTATGTTGATCCACCTTACTGGAAGACTGAAAATTATTATTCTAATCATGACTTTGATAGAGGTGATCATGAAAGGTTGGCTAAAACTTTACTATCAATTAAAGGGTTGTTTTCTTTAAGTTATTATGATTTCCCATTATTAAGGGAATGGTTTTCACCATATGAATATGTATGGGAAAAGAAAGAGTTTGCAAAGGCAGCCGCAGCTAAAAGTGGTAAAAAACAAAACATGGGTGAAGAATTGTTAATCATGAATTATGGTGAGAACAAAATTACTAAACCTGTGAGAGGAGAACAGTTAGATTTATTTACACATACATTTATATAATATGAAAATTCCAAAAAGAAAAAAAAGTAATGATCAAGCATTGTTGTTTGATTTAGAAGAGTACACTACAGGTACTACAGAAGAATTATCTGTCGACAATATATTTGATGATAT
>NYTT01000064.1 GCA_002683775.1 Flavobacteriales bacterium | reverse complement strand
GGGACTTCAAATTATTGATATTTCAAATCCTTATAATCTAACTTTAACTGGAAATTACGATACTCCAGGTTCTGCTTATAGCATTACTGTAAATGGTAATTATGCTTATGTTGCTGATAATACTTCAGGACTTCAGATTGTTGACATCTCAAATTCTTCTAATCCAACTTTAACTGGAAATTACGATACTCCAGGTAGTGCATTTGATGTTACTGTAAATGGCAATTATGCTTATGTTGCTGATTGGGATTCAGGACTTCAGATTATTGACATCTCAAATCCTTCTAATCCTACTTTGATCGGAACTTACAATACTTATGGCCAAGCAAGAGGCCTTGCTGTAGATGGTAATTATGCCTATGTTGCTGATAATACTTTAGGACTTCAAATTATTGATATTTCAAATCCTTCTAATCCAACTTTAGTTGGAAATTACAATACTACAGGAAGTGCTATTGACGTTACTATAAATGGCAATTATGCTTATGTTGCTGATTATAATTCGGGACTTCAAATTATTGATATTTCAAATCCTTATAATCTAACTTTAACTGGAAATTACGATACTCCAGGTTCTGCAACAGGCGTTACTATAAATGGTAATTATGCTTATGTTGCTGATATGACTTTAGGACTTCTGATTGTTGACATCTCAAATTCTTCTAATCCTACTTTAGCTGGAAATTACGATACTCCAGGAACTGCTAGAAGCGTTACTTTAAATGGCAATTATGCTTATGTAGCTGATGAAAATGCAGGATTTCAAATTATTAATATTTCATTAGACTGTATTTTAAATTCTCTAATACTTAGTATTGATGTTTGTGGCTGTACAGATCCGACAGCATTTAACTATGATTCTAATGTAAATACAGATGATGGCTCTTGTATTGCAGTTTTATATGGATGTACTAATCCATTAGCATTTAACTTTGATGCGACTGCGAATACAGATGATGGATCATGTATCGCTGTAGCATTAGGTTGTACAGATCCACTAGCATTTAACTTTGATGCGACTGCTAATACAGATGATGGATCATGTATCGCCGTAGCATTAGGTTGTACAGACTCACTAGCACTTAACTTTGATGCGACTGCGAATACAGATGATGGATCTTGTATTTCGGTTGCACTTGGCTGTACAGATCCACTAGCATTTAACTACGATGTGACTGCTAATACAGATAATGGTTCTTGTGTTGCTACTGTTTTTGGATGTACAGATTCTACAGCATATTCTGGATATAATCCATTAGCAAATACAGATGATGGATCTTGTATTGCTACAGTTTTTGGATGCACAGATTCATTAGCAACTAATTTTGATTCTTCAGCAAACGTAGATTTAGGAAATTGTATATATACATCAATATGTATTGAACCAGCACCAACAGGATTATTTGTTTCTAATATTGTTCACAATAGAGCAACAATTAATTGGGATAATATGAACACTCAAAGTCAATCAAATCAAGGTACAGTTTCTTTACTCTCTTACTGTGCTTCAAATCCATCTCCTGGGTTTATAAGTCAAGTATCAACAACAATTGCTCAGGTTGAACTAATTGGAGATTCTAATATTATTTTAAATAATACATCTGGAATTAATGACTTTTATGAAGATTATACAGCAACAATGTATGCTGACGTTACTGAAGGAGAGGTTTATACAGTAAATGTTACACCTGGAAATACAGGAAGTAATGCATATGATGTAGAAGCTATTAATGTATACATAGATTTTAATATTGATGGAGATTTTGATGATACTGGTGAGAACCTTGGAGAAATAGTTATTCCTTGGGGAACTTATGTAACAGGAACAACATATCCATTCACATTCTCGCCTCCTTCTACAGGTGCGTATGGAGCAACAAGAATGAGAGTAGTTTGCATAAGTAATTCTGGTATGGACTCAGTAACAATAGGCCCTTGTGTTTCTCCTACTGGCTTTAATCCCCCTTGGTTTGGAGCTACTGAAGATTATTCTATAGTTATAAACTCTATTATCAGTTGCACTGTTGATCAGTATCGTATTAAGTACAGAGAAGTTGGAACTAATAGTTGGAGTCAGAAAAATATGTGTACCCCTCTTGGTAGTTGTACTTGGGCTTGTAATAAGACTGATAAGTTAATCTTAGGATTAAATCCTAGTACTACTTATGAATATCAAATAAGAGCTTGGTACTGTGGAGCAGGTAATAGTGCTTGGTCAAGCCTTAATACATTCACTACTTTAGATGCTTGTCCAAATGTTGGAAACTTAACTGTTAGTACTCCTAGTACTACTAAAGCGACCTTTAATTGGGATGCTTCTAATGGTGTATATGAATTTGTAAGAATAAAAATGAGAGTGGATGGTATTGTAAATCCAATAAGCTCTGATTGGTTTAATGTTGGAGGAGCTGGAGTATCGTATCCTACATTTACAAAGAATAAGAATAACTTAACTCCAGGAGAGACTTACAGAGCACAAGCAAGAACCTGGTGTGATCCAAATGGTGGTGCTTATAAATCTGATACTTGGACTCCACTTGTTTACTGGACTCAGCCAACTATTAGAATTGAAGGTGGTGAATCTATCGTAAATCTGGAAGTATATCCTAATCCATCTAATGATGTATTTAACATTAGCTTTACTTCAGAATCCATACAAGACTTAAGAGTTAGAGTGTTAAGTATTGTTGGTGAAGAATTAATAGTTGAAGACTTGCAACAGTTCATTGGTGAATACACTAAGAAAGTATCTCTAAATGAAAATGCTAAAGGAATCTACTTCTTAGAAATAGAAACTAAGGATGGTGTAATTAATAAGAAACTTATTTTACAATAAATACAATTATGTGCTAAAAAGATTGTTTAAGTATTTTGAAATTAATAACTTCATGGCCTTAATCAAAAAAAACAAAAGAATGAGAAATTTAATATTATTATCACTTATTGTAGTCTTTTCTGCTTGTAATCAATCAGATAATTTAGATTTATACAATACAAATGTGGCAATTGCTAAAAAAGCAATGTCTTGCTATGAAACACCTGCAGATTTTGAGACATTTAAGTCTTTAGTTCATGAAGATGTTGTACATCAATCACCTATGTACGGTCAAGGACAAATTGACTATGAAGGTGTTTTAGGTCAAGCAAAATTTTATATGGGAGGTTTTACTAATGTAAAATTTACTAACGCTGTTTGGTTGCCTGGTGTAGATACTGTAAATCTTCAGAATAATGGAAGCGTAAGAGTTTATGGGACATGGTCAGGTGAAAGCATTGAGACAGGAAATTCTTTTTCTGTAGATTCTTATCATTACTTTGATATTGATGGCGGTAAAATAGTTAGTTCTGGTGACTTCTTTGATGCTACCGGAATGGTTATGGCTGTTTCTGCTCCAGCACCATCTGAGACTGAACAATAGTAATTTTCACTTTAGCTTAATAGCCTTGATTTATTAAATCAAGGCTATTTTTTTTAAATCTTTGAGTAATTTTAGTAACTGCTACATTGTCTAGTATAAAAAATGGTTCTTGTTACATCTATTTCATTTGTAATTTGACTACTTGTGTCATTAAAATTAGTTTGGATTTGATATCTGTAAACTAGAGAATCTCTTTTAAGAGTTAAAATTTCACCAGATTTCACATTAAACAAAGAATCTTTTTTATGCAAATTAGGAACTGAAATTCCAAAAAATGATCTGTCATCTAAATAGCGAACTCCATTAAAATCTATATTTATAAGATCATTATCTTCAGTATATTCTCCATAGCTAGTATATCTGTATGGTGAATCATGTGAATAATAAAGATTTCCATCTTCGTTTGGGTATTTATAGAAAGTAATATTGTGTGGAAATATATCTTCATAAATTGAATCATTAATTAATGAATCTCCAATTAAAATTCCATTTAAATAAATATTGATAATTCCAGAATCTAAGGCCATTTGAGCTGTCCAAGAATTCTCCCATTCTGAGTATAGGTTAAATTGGCAAGAGTTATCAGGAATATCTGCTGACCCACTATAATTAGAAGCTAAGCAATCCATGCAACCATGTTCTTGTTTGATACAAGAAAAGATTGAGCATGAAATTAAAATACTGATTATTATTTTATTCATGTCTTATAATATTTTTTGTTAAAATCGTAAGCCCCAAGTAACAATCACAGGAGAAATTGATGGATGTTCAAAATCAAAATAATAAGCGTCAGACATACCTAAAAATATTGCTTCTCCTGATTCCGGATCTACTATCCATTGTTCTTTTTTATAAAAATCTGAATATTCTGATGGACTAATCTCCACGGAAAATACATGTCTCTCATTAAAATTAAACTGTAATGAAGTTAAAATTGGAAACAACCTAAAGCCTACAAGAGTAGCAAAGTTATCTCCGCCTATTCCGAAACTAATCTTAGCAGTTCCAACTGAAGGTAAAGCAATTCCGTATTGATAATCAATTAGCATATTATTATCAAAATAAATAGTCTTTCCCCAAGTATATGAAACACCTGGCGGTAAACCAACATTCCATTCGTTATATTCTGTTGTGTTTTGTGAAAATACAAGCAATGGACTTAAAATTAAAAGGATTATTAATTTATTCATACTACAAATTAAGTAATATACTTATAACAATATATGCTATGCATAATAAATCTGATCAAAGAATTTTATTTTTCAAATTTTTATATCATAAAATCAATTATAGAACCTTACAATGATTTTTAACAAATGAAACTAAAAGAAATGAGATAAATTAGCTATTTTTGTAGAAAACCATAAATTATGACTCAGTTTTTAAAATCTTTATTTTCATTAATTATCTTATTTATACTATCTTTTAACCTATCTGTAAATGCTAAAGACATTAAGTTAAGTGAAAATTCAAATAAGTTTGTAGTAACATCAAAATCACTATCCGAATTTTCATTTGTTCATTATCTTTCAGAGATTAACACATTAAATGTAAAAAAAGATTCTTACGAATTTGTAAAATTAATTGTTGAGGGTTATAGTAATAATGCTAAAGATGGAAATGCTGAACTTCCAGTAATTCAAAAATTAATTAACGTTCCCTTTGGTGCTGATATTGAAGTTTCTATTTCAAAGAAAGAACAGATAATAATATCGTTATCAGATTACGGAATTGATAATTTAATTTTTCCTTCTCAACCATCACTTTCAAAAAGTGAAAACGCTGAAGATGTACCTTTCTATTTTAATGAGGATTACTATGATTTAAATGATTTTCATTCAAGTGAATTAGTTTCGACAAAACTATTAGGAAAAATGAGAGGTCAACAACTAGCACGTTTATCGCTATCCCCATTTAAATATAATCCAACTACAAATGAACTTGTAATCACTACAAAATTAGAAGTTAATGTTAACTTTAAAAATATAGATTTTGAATCTCATTCATCAAATATAAGTAAGTATTACTCCCCACATTTCAATCATTTGTTTAAGAGTTCTATAAATTACATCCCTGTTCAGGATAAAGATTTAATTACTACATATCCTGTAAAGTATGTTATTGTATCTGACCCAAGCTTTCAACCTGCTTTACAACCTTTAATAGATTGGAAAACAAAAAAAGGTTTTAACGTAATTGAAGCTTATACAAATGACCCATTAGTTGGAAATACTACATCTTCAATTCATGCATTTATCAAAGACATGTACGACAATGCTACATTAGCAGACCCTGCACCGACTTACTTGCTAATTGTTGGTGATGATGCTCAGGTTCCATCTTTTTCTGGAAATTCTGGTTCTCATTTATCTGACATGTATTACTGTGAATTTGATGGTAATGGTGATTTTTACCCTGAAATGTATTTTGGTAGAATGTCTGCAACTAATTCTGGGGAAGTCGAAATACAAGTTAACAAAACATTAACATATGAGCAATACACTTTTCCTGACCCATCATATCTAGACGAGATAGTGCTTGTTGCTGGAGTTGATGCTCAAATGGCGCCAACTTATGGAAATGGGCAAATTAATTATGGTACTGATAACTACTTTAATATTGCCCATGGATTAACTATACATAATTATCTTTATGGCTCAGGAACACCAATCACATCAGATATGTCACAAGCATCTCCCGCTATTATAGCAGATATTAGTAATGGTGTAGGTTTTGCTAATTACACTGCACATTGTGGTCCTTCTGGATGGTCTGACCCATCATTTGAACTTTCAGACATAAATGGCCTTCAAAATTATGATAAATACGGAGTGATGATTGGAAATTGTTGTCAATCGAATAAGTTTGATGTTGCTGAGTGTTTTGGTGAGGGTTTATTAAGAGCAAGTAATAAAGGTGCTGTTGCTTATATAGGTGGTAGCAACAACACATACTGGAACGAAGACTTCTGGTGGGGTGTAGGAAATGGTTCTATATCAGCTAATCCTACTTATTCAGGAACAGGATTAGCTACTTATGATTGTCTTATGCATGAGAATGGAGAAATTCAAGACGATTGGTTTATAACCGCTTCACAGATGATGTATTCAGGCAATTTAGCGGTAACTGAAGCAGGAGGTTCTGAAGAATATTATTGGGAAATCTATCATTTAATGGGAGATCCATCACTTATGCCTTATATTGGTGTGCCTACTCCATTAGTTGTTTCTCACGCTGCTGCTAGCCCTGTAGGTATTACTAATTTTACTGTTAATACTGAGGAAAATGCTTATGTAGCGATATCAATGAATGGGGTATTACTAGATGCCAAGTTAGCTGATGCAACGGGTGTAGTAAATTTATCCTTTCCTGCCATTTCTAATGTTGGTGTAGCAGATATTGTGATTACTAAACAGTTTAAAGAACCTTATATAGGCGCAGTTCAAATTATATCTCCAAACGGACCATATGTTATTTATGCATCTAATACAATAACAGATGTTAATGGAAATAATAACTCATTGGCTGACTATAATGAACTTGTAGATATGTCAATAGACCTTCATAATGTTGGTTCTAATAACGCTACAAGTGTAAATGTTGTAATCACATCTAATGATCCATATGTAACCTTAATTAATAATACAGTTAATGTTCCTATAATAAATGCTTCACAGATTGCTACACTTCCTGCACCATTTAGCTTTCAAGTATCTTTCTTTGTTCCAGATCAACATCCTGCATCTTTTTTATTAACAATGACTGATAATTTAGGAAATTCTTGGAACTCAAATCTTACTGTTATAATTAACGCTCCTGTTTTAGATGAGACTAACTTTGCTGTTAATGATGCTGTACTTGGAAATAATAATGGGGTGTTAGATGCTGGTGAGACCTTAGATTTAATTGTTGATGTAACAAATGTAGGTCATGCTGATATTACTAATTTATCAGCTGACTTATCGTGTCTTTCTTCTTTCGTTACTGTAAATTCATCATCTATTAATGTTCCAGTTTTAGCAGTTAATGGACAACAATCAATAAATTTTAATATTACAATTGATCCTAATACTCCTGTTGGTACTCTTGCACAGTTTCCATTTGATTTAACTGATGGTTTCTATTCTTACTCTAATACTTTTAGTCAAACTATTGGAATAATAGATGAAGATTATGAGACAGGTGACTTTACTCAATTTGCATGGGTTAATGATATTGATTATCCTTGGACAATAGATAATGTAAATGTCTATGAAGGAGTTAACTCAACAAAATCTGGTTCATCTTTACCTGATGGTGAGGTTTCTCATCTAGATATCAATGTTGATGTAACTGCGCCTGGGCAAGTTTCATTTTATAAATTTGTTTCATCTGAACAAGATTATGATTTTCTACAATTTTACATCGATGGAAATAAACAAGGAGAGTGGTCGGGTATAGATAATGCTTGGAGTTTTGTTTCATTTCCTGTGAGTGTTGGGAATCACGATTTTGAGTGGGAATATGATAAAGACGGAGCTGTTTCTGATGGACAGGACTGTGCCTGGTTAGATTATATTGTATTTCCTCCTATTGATTTAGGCTTATCTACTAATGTTAATATTGAAGATTTTGATTTTGAACTTTTTCCAAATCCTAGCTTCGGCAGTTTTATTTTAACTTATAATGATGATAAGCAGCACGATATTGAGATTTATGATGCCAAAGGCAAACTTATCAGAAAAATGAATAACCAAGCTGTCAAATCATCACTAGATATGCATAGCTATTCAGCAGGTAATTATACTATAAAAGTGATGCCAGAATCAATTACATATCAAATAGTTAAGCAATAGTGGGTAAAGCGCTAGGTATTGATTATGGTACTAAGCGCACTGGTATAGCTATTACTGATGCTTTACAATTAGTTTCAAGTGGATTAACTACTGTTGCAACTCATACACTAGAAGATTTTATTGAAGAGTTGTTATTACAAGAAAATATTGAATGTTTTGTAATTGGAGATCCAAAAAATTTAGATGGTTCTAAAACTGATAGCACCGGTCATGTTTATGGATTTGTGAAAAGACTTACGAAGTTATATCCTGAAATTTGTGTACATATGATTGATGAGAGATTTACTTCTAAAATTGCAAGTAGAAGTATTTTAGCTAGTGGATTGAAAAAATCAAAAAGAAGAGATAAGTCATTAGTTGATGAAGTTAGTGCAACAATTATTCTACAAAGTTATTTAGACTCTATCAGCTAATTTTTTTTTCAAGAATTTGCCTGTGATTGAAGTTCTAGAATTAATTATATTTTCAGGTGTCCCTTCGAAAACTATCTTACCACCATTATCACCTCCTTCAGGTCCAAGATCAATAATCCAGTCTGCACATTTTATTACATCAAGATTATGTTCGATACAAATAATTGTATGACCTTTCTCAATAAGCGCATGAAATGAATTAAGAAGTTTTTTTATATCATGAAAGTGAAGTCCTGTAGTTGGTTCGTCAAAAATAAATATTGTCTTTTCAGCTGTATTTCCCTTACTTAGAAATAATGCTAATTTTATTCGCTGTGCTTCGCCACCACTTAGAGTGTTAGATGATTGGCCTAATTTAACGTACCCTAATCCAACATCATAAAGTGGTTGTAATTTCTTAGCTATTGAGTCCTCATTGTTTTGCCTGAAAAAAGTAATTGCTTCATTCACTGACAAGTTTAAAATTTGAGAGATATTTTTATCGCCAAATTGTATCTCTAAAACTTCATTTTTAAATCTTTTGCCTTTACATTCTGTACATTCAAGATAAACATCTGCCATAAATTGCATTTCAATTTTAGTTTCTCCTTCGCCTTTACAATTTTCGCAACGTCCTCCATCAACATTAAAAGAGAAGTATCCCGGAGTATATTTTCTTAATATTGATAACTTCTGAGCGGCAAATAATTTACGTATATCATCATATACTTTAAGATAAGTTGATGGGTTAGACCTAGAAGATTTTCCAATTGGGTTTTGATCTATAAATTCTAATTTTGTTAAATTTTTTGTGGTTATTTGAATTGTATTATAATTTTTGTTTTCTTTTGAAAAATTGCCAAAATGATTATTAAGTGCATTTCTTAAAACATCTCTCACTAGCGTAGATTTTCCTGAGCCACTCATTCCAGTAACCAGAGTTAATCCCCCAACAGGTATAGATATGTCCAAATTTTTCAAATTGTGTTGTGTTATCTTTTTTATAACTATTTTATCTTTTAAATTTCTTCTTTTAGTAGGAATAGATATTTTTAATTTCCCTGATAAATATTTTGTTGTAAGGCTTTTCTCTTCTTTAAAAATATTTTTCAGTTTACCTTGATAGATTATCTCTCCACCATTAAGTCCGGCCTCAGGACCTATATCTATAATTTGATCCGCTTCGATCATTATTTCTTCATCATGCTCAACCACAATTACAGTATTTCCTACATCTCTTAGTTCCTTAAGCACTTTTATAAGTCTTTCTGTATCTTTAGAATGCAATCCTATACTTGGTTCATCTAATATATACATAGCGCCTACAAGTGAACTTCCAATAGATGTAGCAAGGTTAATTCGTTGAGATTCTCCACCAGATAAAGTATTTGATTTTCTATCTAATGTCAGGTAACCCAAACCAACTTCATTTAAATAATATAATCTACTTTTAATTTCTAGAATTAATCGCTCTGCGATACTATTATCTGCATTATTTAGTGTTACATTATCAAAAAAATTAATAGCCTGAATAATATTCATACTATTTATTTCAGCGATATTTTTATTTCCAAATTTTACAAAAAGCGCATCTTTTCTAAGTCTACTCCCCATACAATCATGACATCTGGTCTTCCCTCGATATCTTGCGATCAATACTCTGTTTTGAATCTTATATTTATCACTTTCAAGTTTTTTGAAGAATTGATTAATTCCTTTACACTTTTCCTTTCCCTCCCATAATAGTAGCTTTTCTTCTTCAGTAAGAAGCTTGTATGGCTTATGAATAGGAAAATCATATTTTGTAGAACGTGTAATGAATCTATCTTTCCAAATTTTAAGTTTTTCGCCATTCCAACACGCTACAACTCCACTATAAACAGATAATTCTTCATTTTGTATTACCTTTTCTTTGTCAATTCCCAGAACTGAACCATAACCCTCACATACTTTGCAAGCACCATATGGATTGTTAAATGAGAATAAATTTGTAGAAGGTTTTTCGAAAGTAATTCCATCTAATTCATATCTGTTTGAAAACGAAGCTAATTCTCCATTTATAAATAATGTGCATTCGCCATGTCCTTCAAAAAATGCAGTTTGAATTGAATCGGCTATCCTTGATTCATCAATTTCTTTTTCTATTATAATACGGTCTATTACTATAAAAATTTCTTCGTTTGTAATTGATATTTGATTATTTATCAAATCTCTAATCTTATGAACTTCATTATTAAAAAATATCCTAGAAAATCCCTGTTGAATTAAAGAATGTAATAACTCATTATTATTTTTAATGCTTTTTGCTAATATTAAAACAATTGAATCTAATGTTTGTTTTTTAATAAAATCAACTACATCACTAATTTGGTGTTTTTTTACTTCATTTTTTGAAATTGGCGAATAAGTCTTTCCAATTCTAGCAAAAAGTAATTTTAAGTAGTCATATATCTCAGTTGAGGTGCCGATTGTTGATCTTGGATTGTTAGTTGTTGTTTTCTGCTCAATAGCTATTGCTGGGCAAATTCCTAATATTTCATCAACATCTGGTTTCTGTAGTTTTCCTAGAAATTGGCGTGCATATGATGATAGGCTTTCAATGTACCTTCTTTGGCCTTCAGCAAACAGTGTGTCAAATGCCAAAGAAGATTTTCCACTTCCTGAAACTCCAGAGATTACTATTAGTTTGTTTTTGGGAATACTAATTGATATATTTTTTAGGTTATGTAATTTAGCACCTTTGATATCAATATACTCTCTAGTATTTTTTGTTTTTTCAGTCATTTAAATTTTGCCTAATTTGCAAACTTAAACAAATCAATTTGGATAATTAAAATTGTTGCATTATATTTGTCAATAGAAATAATCAATAATAAAAACGCTTATAAGATAAACATTTACTTAAAATTTTAATAATCAAAAAT
>NYTT01000063.1 GCA_002683775.1 Flavobacteriales bacterium | reverse complement strand
GCAAATACTGATCCAAATCAAGCTTTACAGCATAAAGCAGTATGATTGCAATAACTGGAACACCGATACTTCCAGAAAGAAAGAATGGCTTTAGTTTTTTACCCTTAATATATCTTCCTAGAGGAAAGGCTAATAACATAACAGCTAAGAATCTATATGAAATAAAATGAGCAATCTCATAGTCTTTATAACCTCTTTTTGCAAGATAGATATTTAAAATCAAAAAAAAAGAAGCTCCAACTAATTGAATGAAAAACCCTGCTTTGATCATTAACAAAATATTCTCTTCTAATTGCAAGTATTTATTAATAATCTTTTTCAAGGTTGGAATCTAAGCATTAAATTCATCAATTTCTTCAAGAATTGTTCTAAAAGATTCTACATATTTTCCATATTTAGATTTATGTTTTTCTTGAAAGGTATTCGAAAAATTGACTTGATATCTATGAAGATCTGACATACTATTACAATAATATGCAATTGCAATGGTAGTGTTAGTATCAGCTTGTGTAATAACTTTATTAATCTGCACTTTTACAAAACATCCACATTGCATTAGCTCAGGAATATGCTCAGATTTCATCCACTGCAACCAATCATTTAAAATATCTTTATCAACACTGCAAGTGACATTATAAATTATCATTTGAAAATTATTTAGTAAGTTCTCTAATTCTTCTTCTAGATTCTGCAACAAAGATACTACTATTATAGTCTTCTAAAATCTTATTGTATAACTGCAAAGCTAAAGCATCATCACCTAACAAGTCATCATATATTTTTGCGCTTTTAAATAATGCGTCATCCGCAAGTATATCTGAAGACCATTCATCACCAATATTCTCATAACAATTTAGCGCATTCTCAGGCTGATTAAGCTTAATATAAATATCAGCTTTTCTCATATATATTTCATCAGTTAAAGAATGACCTGGAAATATATTAAGGACTGAATCATATTTAAAAACAGCTAAATCATATTTCTGCTGGTATTTCAATAAATCTGCTCTAGCAAATGTCTGCATCGAGATCTCTGTTGTATCTAAATTAAAGTTGTCAGTAATTAGAAGTGATAATTCCATAGCATTATTAGCAATTAACTTAGATGTAGATGCTTTTAGAGTTTCTAACTGAGCCTGTGCCCATCTGAAATCACCTTGAAAATAAGAAATTTTTGCTCTTCGTAATTTTGCCTCATGCCCTATAGGATCCTCTTTAAAGTCCTTCTCTACTTGAGAATAATACAACATTGATTCCCAGATATTTCCCTTTAATAATAAAATGTCAGCGTACTCCATTTTACATTCTGCCAAGTCAACACTATTTATGCCTTTAATTAGCATTGCTATATTTAACAAACTATCAGCTTTGTCTAAATCATATTCATAAAATGCTTTAAAATGAGCATAGTTTGTAAACAAAACAACGGTTTCTTTATTAGCACCAAGCTCAAGGATTAAATTTTCATACTGTATATTAATTGCATGATAGTCATTTGTGCTGAATGAACTTTTTTTAGTTAAAGCATATATTCGATTTATATTAGAGTCTATAAATAAAAAATTATTTTTTCCTTTAGAAATAATATAATTATATGCCTCAATTGCAAGACTAAATTCCTCTTTATCTAAAAATGTTGACGCTAAATTATAAACCATTTCCCCGTTTAATTTTGCGCGCTTATCAACTGCTTTAGCTTGAATTAATGCCATATTATATTCATTATTTTGCATAAAAAGCCAAATCAACATCTCAGTGAAGTCAGTTCTATCTTTCTCCTTCCTAACTTTTATAAGTAATAACTTTTTAATTAGCTCATAATTTTTATCACTCCAAATTCCATTGTTATCTACAAATTTTTGGATCATCGATGTTATAACTTGTGATTGTTCAGAGTTCTTCTCCATTACCAACAAATACTCTTCCAACATTAGTTCAACTTCTCCATTTTTAGAATATATACTTGCCTTTTGCATTCCAAAGTTGTTATTTGGATTTATTTTTTCTGCTAACCTATATATTTCAAGAGCTTCATTATAAAATTCATAACTAGCAAAAAAACTCGCTGATGAAATAGCTTGCGATCTAACTCCGTTAATCTTATTAATTAATTTAGAATATAAAAAATTTGATCTCTTACTGTTTCCAGATTTTTTCAAAGCGATTATTTGAGCAATTTTATATTGCAAATTTCTTGAGTTACTCTTTGAAAAACTTTTTGCAATAGCATTTGCATCTTTATAAAACTCTAATTCTAATAAGGAATTATAGTAGGGTGTAAAATAAGATCCTGAGTAACGAACTGAAGTTAATTCTTTATAAATTTCAATTGCATTTTGATATTCTCCATCAACATAATATCTGTAAGCTTTTTGTTGATCAGATTGTTGCGCAAATAATGAATAAGATGTTAAAAATAATAAAAATAGAAAACGCATTTATTTAATTATATCAAATCCTGTGTAAGCCTGCAGTGCTTTAGGTATTATTATACTGTCAGGCGTTTGATTATTCTCGATAAGGGCTGCATAAATTCTAGGTAAAGCAAGTGCACTTCCATTTAAGGTATGACATAATTGATTTTTACCATTACTATCTTTATATCGCAATTTTAATCTATTTGATTGATAATCTTCAAAATTTGAAACAGAACTCACTTCTAACCATTTTTTTTGTCCAGCTGAATACACCTCAAAATCAAAAGTAAGTGCAGAAGTAAATGACAAATCGCCTCCACATAATTTTAATATTCTATAGGGTAATTCGAGTTCATCTAATATTGAAGAAACATGCTCAACCATTTCATTTAAAATGTCATAGGAATTTTCAGGACGTTCGATTTGAACAATCTCTACCTTATCAAATTGATGCAATCTATTTAAACCACGAACATCCTTACCATATGAACCAGCTTCACGTCTAAAGCAAGGAGTATAAGCCGTACATTTGACAGGAAACTCATTTACAATAATATCCCTGAAAAAATTTGTCACAGGAACCTCCGCCGTAGGAATTAAATATAAATTATCTTCATTAACATGATACATCTGCCCTTCCTTATCAGGCAATGATCCGGTACCAAATCCAGATGCTTCATTAACAAGAAGAGGAGGTAAGTATTCTAAATATCCTGCATTAATATTTTTATCAAGAAAATAAGATATCAGTGCCCTCTGAAGCTTTGCTCCTTTATTTGTGTAAACAGGAAATCCTGATCCTGTAATTTTATTACCTAAACCGAAATCTATTAGCCCATATCTTTCCGTCAAGTCCCAATGAGGTTTTGCCCCATCATATAGCGCAGGAGCCTCTGCTTTCTGTTTTACAACAAGATTGTCTAAATCTGATTTTCCGACAGGAACAGATGGGTGAGGAATATTAGGAATTTGAACAAGAAGATCTTTAATCTCTCTTTCTAATTTATTCTGCTTATTTAGAAAAATTTTAGATTCATCTTTAATAATGATAGATTCTTTTTTGAGAGATGCAACTTTATTAGTATCACCTGTTTTATACAACTTACCTATTTGACTAGATAAATTGTTAGATTTACTGAGTAACTCATCACACTTTATTTGAGCTTCTTTTCTTTGATCATCTAAATCAATTAACAAGTTGAAGATGTTATTAGCATCAAAGTTTTTAACTTTTAACAACTTGATATACTCCGCTTTATTTTCTCTAATTTTTCTAGTTTGTAACATTATATACTTTTAATTAAAAGCTAAACAAATATAAATAAAAAAACTCTTGAAAAATCAAGAGTTTTTTGTGAAAATTATAAATTTTTATTCCGTCTTAGTTAATTACTGATACGATTGATTTATTGTTTTTCTTTTTAGTAAATTTAACTACACCATCAGTTAAAGCAAACAATGTATGATCTTTACCGATACCAACGTTTTCTCCAGGATTATGAACAGTTCCACGCTGTCTTACAATAATATTGCCTGCAGTTAAGTTTTGTCCTCCAAAGATTTTAACTCCTAAGCGTTTACTTTTAGAATCTCTACCATTTTTAGAACTCCCTGCTCCTTTTTTATGTGCCATTTTATAAAGTTTTTAAAATTCTTATTGTTTGTTTAGTCTTTTTTTGAAGCAACTTTCTTTGCAGGCGCTTTCTTTGCAAGCGCTTTCTTTGCAGGCGCTTTCTTTGCAGGCGCTTTCTTAACTGCGGTTACTTTCTTTGTTGTTTCTTTAGCTACTACTTTTTTTGATGTAGCTGATTTCTCGTCAATTTTAAGGATTTCTAATTTAGTCAAGTACTGTCTGTGACCATTTTTTACTTTATATCCTTTTCTTCTTTTCTTTTTGAAAACTATTACCTTGTCTCCTTTTAAATGCTCAATTACTTTTGCAGTTATTTGAGCTCCTTTTATAACTGGGGCGCCAACATTTACTTTACCAGAATCATCAGTCAATAGAACTTTATCAAAATTTATTTTTGAGCCTTCTTTTGCTTCTAACCTGTGTACAAATATATGCTGATCTTTTTCAACTTTAAATTGTTGCCCTGCTATGTCAACTATTGCGTACATTATTATTATTTTTAAAAATGGTTTGCAAAAGTAAACAATATGATAGAAAAAGCAAACTAATCTAGCTCTTTTTTACTTATAAAAGTAATTCAAAAAAAAAATAGATACTTATTCTTAAAAACTTTAAATTTGCAAAACGGAAAATAAAAAAATGACAAAGAAAATATTTACAATTCTATTAATATGTTTAAATATAAATGCTAGCAGTCAAGAAAGATGTGGAACTGAAGCAGTGACTGAGAAAATGTCTAATCTATATCCTGAATATAGAATTGCAAGAGAACAAGTTAATGAGCAAACTAAAGAATGGATAGATAAATTTGGAGATAATAAATTACAAAATATTATTACTATTCCTGTAGTTGTTCATGTAGTTTGGAAAACAAATTCTCAAAACATTTCCGATGCTCAGATACAATCACAAATTGATGTTCTAAATAACGATTACAGAAGAACAAACATTGATCAAATAAACACACCATCAGTATGGCAAGGGATTGCTGCTGACAGTGAAATAGAATTTTGTCTTGCATCTGTTGACCCAAATGGTCAGCCAACAAATGGGATTAACCGTGTCCAGACTACTCACGGACAATTTGGAATGAGTAATGATATCCATACAAGTTCAGCTGGAGGAGCAGACGACTGGCCAAATGATGATTACTTGAATATCTGGGTATGTGATATTAGCAGTGGACTTCTTGGCTACGCAACTCCACCAAGTTTTTTTATTGGCGACGGGGATGGACTTGTAATTGGTTACAGATATTTTGGGTCAACCGGAGCTGTTCAAGCACCTTATAATAAAGGTAGAACAGCAACTCATGAAATTGGTCATTGGCTTAATCTTGATCATGTTTGGGGAGGCTGGGGTAGTTGTGGAAATGATCAAGTTAGTGATACTCCAAAACAAGAATCTGAAAACTATTCTTGTCCAGGGTATCCTTTAAATATAAATTCATGCAATACAACAAATCCTAATGGTGATATGTTTATGAATTATATGGACTATACAAATGATGGGTGCATGAATCTCTTTACTAACGGGCAAAAAGCTAGGATGATTGCGGCAATTAATCAGTATAGACCAAATATGTTAAATCAAAACTTGTGTAGTAGCACTACAAATATTTATGAGCATCAAAATACTACAAAAGAATTAATAAAAATTGTTGATGTATTAGGCAAAGAAACTAATAACCCTAATTTAAATGCAACTTATTTTTACATATACAATAACGGTACTGTAGAGAAAAAAATTATTGTTAAATAATTATTCTCTATTTACTAAATATACCCCACACAAAATTATTATAAAACCAACAATATGATTTATAGTAATGATCTCTCCATCAAGAAAACCCCAAAAAATTGCTACAATTGGTATAAGGTATGTAATTGATGAAGTAAAAATAGCTGTAGATCTATTTAATAATTTATTAAATATTATAGATGCCATTGATGTTCCAAAAATAGACAACAAAGCTATATAGCCTAATGCTTTGTAAGCACTAGGATGAGAGTTCAATTGGTAAAGAAAATCAGTATTTGAAAGGTACACAAAAGAAAATGGACCAATGATTAAAAATGCAATTGCAGTAATTGATGAAGCATTAAAATCTTGTAAGTAATTTTTTATAACATTCATACTCACTGCATAAAAGATTGTAGCTAAAATGACTATAAATACATATTTATCTAACATAATTTTTGTGTTAATTGAATTAATTGTTAAAAACAACACTCCTAACAATCCAACTAAGACTCCAATAATATTTGCATTATTTGGTTTAATTTTAAAAAATAAAAATCCAATAATGATTGTAAATAATGGCACGGAAGAATTTAATATCCCTACCAATGAGCTATCTAAATATGTTTGAGCCTTTGCAAATAAAATGGCAGGAATTCCATTTCCGAGCAAAGCAGTTATAAGAATAGGAAAAAAATGCCTTCGCTTTACTGACTTTAATGCTTTTGGCACAAGAGGGATTAAAGTAATGAACGCTATAAGAATTCTAGCATTAGCTACTTGCATATAATTAAATACTTCCAATCCTTTTTTCATTAATATAAACGAACTCCCCCAAATGACAGCAAGTATTGCGACTGAGAAATAATTTTTTACTGTTCTTTCCACCTGAACGTTTCAATTATATGAACAATATCTTTTTTAAGAAAATTATTTATTGGTAATAGAGAATCGGTTATTTCACTATTTAAATATAGTGCGCCACGAAAAAAATGATTAACACTATCCGTTAAATAAAATTGAGTAGATGTTGCAGTATTACCATTGTAATTATACATCAAACCAGAAACATTAAATTCATTATTTTCAAACTCTACTTCAGAAATAGCATCTGCTATTCTATTATGTTTGTATGCAAGATTTCTTGACGCTTCAATGTGTTTAAACAAATCATTTTCTAATGCAACATAAGTTACATGAAGTGTACTATTTTGATTTGGAAAAACTAAATCAAAGCTACAATGACTCTCTTTATGAGATATTTTACTGTAAACCGGTCTTTCAAAACTAAAATTACAATTAATGTCAGTAGTACTGTAGGTTTTTTTAGGCAAATTAAATTTAAAAAAAGCTCGTGGTTTTGGAGTATAACTCTCATTACAAGAGAAAAGTACCCAAATTAATAGTAGGCTAAACCTCATCAATAGTTACTTTTAAACGTTTTATTCTTCTAAGATCAGCTGATTCTACTACCATAGTAAAATTACATATTTTTCGAATAGTTCCTATTTTTGGTATCTTACCTTCTAATTCTAAAAACAATCCTGCTAAAGTATCTGAGTCACCTTTAATTTCATCAAAAAGATGAATTTCATTTTTAGTTATTTTAAGAAAATCATTTAAAGACACAGCACCTTCAAAAATATAATTCTTGTTATCTAATTTGGAATAAATTTGATTATCTACATCAAATTCATCATTTATTTCTCCAACAATTTCTTCTAAGAGGTCTTCAAGGGTTACAAGCCCAGAAGTACCACCATATTCATCAACAACAATTGCAAGGTGAATTTTTTTTGATTGAAACTCCTTAAGTAAGTCGTTAATCATTTTCGTCTCAGGAATAAAATAAGCATTTCTGCATAAACTAATCCAATTAAAATCATTACCCTCCTTTAGATGTGGTAGTAAGTCTTTAGTATATAAAACCCCAATCACTTTATCAATTTCTTGTTCAAAAACAGGAATTCTAGAATAGCCTGAACTTATGATAATACTTAAAACGTCGTTAAATTTTGTTTGTTTATTGATTGCAGAAATTGAAACTCTAGATCTCATTATTTCTTTTACATCTGTATTACCAAACTCAACAATAGAACGCATAATTCGGCGCTCTTGTTCTTTGCTTTCGTGCTCTGTTATATCAAGTGCTTTTGAGATTTCCTCAGCAGATACTTCAGTTTGTTTTTTTGATAATTTTTTATCAATAAAACTAGTTGAAATAACTAATAAAGAACTTAATGGATTAAAGAAATTTTTCAGAAAAAATAATGGTCTACTCATTTTCAAAGAAAATGAAATTGCATTATTATTTGCATAAACTTTAGGCATAATCTCACCAAACAAAACAAGTAAAGAAGTTATTATTATTATCTGAAATAAAAACTCAAGATTTGAATCCTTAGGAAATGTAATAGCAATAGAAGTTGTATAGGCTGAAATAACTACAATACCTACATTAATAAAATTATTAATAATTAGAATCGTTGCTAAAAGCTCATTTGGCTTATTCAGCAGTTGATTAACTTTATTGTCATCGATGTCTTCAAGCTCTGCGGATGTTAATGAAAAATATGCCACTTCAGATGCTGAAATGAATGCAGAAGAAATTAGTAATAATAAAATAGCTACTAGACATAAAATGACATCCGTACTAAAGAAATGAAATTCTAAACCATTAAAAATAGATAACAAAAAAAAGACGGGGACTTCTTCCAATTACATTAATTTAAGTTAAAAAGGCAGATCATCATTTGTTTCTTGTGTAT
>NYTT01000062.1 GCA_002683775.1 Flavobacteriales bacterium | reverse complement strand
TTCTAACTTCGGAAGTTAATTTATTATTCGAGCTAATTAATAAGACTACAGTATTTATGAGAATCAAAAAGCGGAATCTTAACTCATAATGAGATGGATTCCGCTTTGGTGGGCGATGAGGGACTCGAACCCCCGACTTCCTCCGTGTAAAGGAGGCACTCTGAACCAACTGAGTTAATCGCCCAAAATTGGAATACAAATATATATCATTTCTGAATACAAGCAAGTTTTAATCAAACTAATTATAATACTTCTGAAACAACGAACGTACTACCTCCAATAAATATTAAATCATTAAAATTTGCATTTTTTTTAGCTTTTTCAAGCGCATCTTTTACACTAGAAAATGTATCTCCTATAATTCTTTTCTTGTAAGATATTTTTTGTAAAGCATTAGTGTTGAGACCTCTAGGGATATTGGGTTTGCAAAAATAATATTTTGCATTCTTTGGTAATAGGTCAAGAAGCTCATCAATATTTTTATCATTTACTGCTCCAAACACTATATGTAGTTTTTTATAGTTTATCTGCAATATTTGTTGAATTACTGCTGTTAATCCGTCCTTATTATGTGCTGTATCACAGATGATAAGTGGTTTTTTATTCAAAACTTGCCATCTTCCTTCTAATTTTGTATTTTTAATGACATTTTTAAGTCCTTCTTTAATATTCTGATCTGATATTTTCCATCCTAATTTTTTAATTTCTCTGATAGCTGTAACTGATGTATTACAATTTTCTTTTTGATAGTTCCCTTTTAAATCTAAAGCAAAATCAAATGAATTTGAGTGAATAGTTGTAGCTCCCCTTTCTTTAGAAATATTTTTAAAAACATGATCAATTTCTTTCTGTTTTCTACCAATAATTACTGGTGTATTTATTTTGATTATTCCAGCTTTCTCAAATGCGATTTTTTCTATAGTTTCACCTAAAAGATTAGTGTGATCTAGACCAATATTAGTTATTATTGATAAAATTGGTTTAATAATATTTGTGCTATCTAATCTACCTCCTAATCCTGTTTCAATAATAGCAATATCAACTTTTGATTTATGAAAATAATCAAATGCTAAAGCAACAGTAAATTCGAAGAATGAAAGTTTAATTTGTTCAAATTCTATTTTATTATTTGAAATGAAATCTATCACTTCTTTTTTTGAAATTAAATTTCCATTAATCTTTATCCGTTCTCTAAAATCCTTTAAATGTGGAGAAGTGTATAGTCCTACTTTGTAACCAGCTTCTTGTAGAATTGAAGCTATCATATGGCTTACAGATCCTTTCCCATTTGTTCCCGCTACATGTATACTTTTAAATTTATTATGTGGATTTCCTAATTGATTAGAGGCTTTAGAAATGTTACCTATATCTACTTTGTATGCTGTAACTCCTTTGTTCTGGTATATTGGAAGCCTACTGTATAAATATTCAAGCGTTTGCTCGTAGTTCATTAATTTAATTTGAAATCATAAATGATTTTACCTTGTTGATTTACAGGGGCACTATTTTTGGTGTCAAATTTTGTTTTTAATGCAGCTTTTTTTGCTCTTTCTAATAATTTCTTATCATAAGTTGTTGAGCCCTTTGCTCCAGCGTTAGCAAAGATTACATCACCTAATCTATTTACCGTTATAAGAACTACAACTTTTCCTTCAATTTGATTGCCCTCAGGTTTAGGTTTATTAATTGCATTTCTGCCTCCTAACTGATAAGCCATACCATTTACTCCAGTTCCTCCTCCTGTATAAATATTTGAATTCATATCTCCTTCAAGAGAGCCTTCATTTCCTAATCCATTATTTTTTCCTTGATTAGTTTTTTGTTTCTTTTTTTTTCCAGTATAAAGAGCTTTCTTATTAATTTCTGGTTTTTTTTCTTCTATTACTTCTTTGATAGGATCTTCTTTTTTTATATTTTCTTTTTTGTTAATTTTTTCAATTTTTTTAACTGCAATATTTTCTTCAGTTGATTGCGTGATAACTTCTTCTATATTTTCAATTTGTTCTTCAATTATTTCTGATTCTGATATCTCATTTATTTCCTCAATATCTTCCGGTTCAATTTCTCCTACTCCAGTGTCATTAAAACCAAAATTAATGCTAATTCCTTCTTCTTGTGGAGGAGGGTCTTGATAAGTTAAGCCCATAAAAAGAAATGCAATTAAAACTAAAGCATGAAAAAGAATAGTACCAATAAATCCTTTTATTTTATTTCTCTTTTCTGGAGCTACCATTTAATTAGATTTTGTAGCTAGAACGATTTTATATTTATTTCTGTAAGCAATATCCATGACTTTTACTACATGTTCAATCGCAACAGTTTTATCTGTATGAAGAATAATTCCAGGTTCTTTATCGTTATCTAAAAGTATACTGAGTTCTTGTTCTAAAGAATTTAGTGAGACTTGATTTTCATTTACATAGTACTCAATGTCTTTTGTAATAGATATTGAAATAGTTTGTTTTTCAAGTGTTTTAGCTTTACTATTTGGTAGAAGTAATTTTAGTGCATTTGGGCTTACTAGAGTTGACGTAAGCATAAAAAAAATTAATAATAAGAAGACAATATCTGTCATTGAAGACATATTGAAATTTGCACTTACTTTATTTCTACTTCTTAATGCCATTACTCGTTATGATGTATTAAATCTAAAAATTCAATTGTTTTCGCTTCTAGCATAAAAACTACTTTGTCAACCTTAGATACTAAATAATTATATGCAATAAAAGCAATAATACGAACAACTAATCCAGCAACTGTTGTGACCATAGCAGTATAGATTCCTTGAGATAGCATAGCAACATCTATATTTCCTCCTGCACTTGCCATTTCATGAAACGCTACAATCATTCCAATTACTGTCCCTAAAAAACCTATCATTGGTGCAGCTCCTGAAATGGTTGCAAGATTTGCAAGATTATTTTCCATTTTATATACCTCTAGCTTTCCTTGATTTTCAATAGCTGATGAAATATCTGTCATTGGTTTGTCAATTCTATTCACGCCTTTTTCAATCATTCTTGAAATTGGACTATTTGTGTTTTTGCATAAAGTTTTTGCTGCTGCAATATCTTTAGCTTCTACAAAATTTTGTATACTTTTCAAAAAACTTTCATCTTCTTTGCTTGCCTTGTTAATTGTTGAATATCTTTCGACTAAAATGTAGATTGCAAAAATGGAGAGTATTGCTAATGTACCCATAACTAGATTTCCCCCAATTCCACCTGATGTTATTAAGTCAATTATGGATAAAGTTTTCTCAGTAACATCAATATTAGTATCTTCTATTTTGATATCATTTTTGTTTACAACACTGTCTGTAATTACAGTATTTTGAATTGTTAATAGATTCATAAAATTTTAATTTAATTTTTATTGAAGGAAAATATATGTTGCCGCACCCGCAATATAACCTAGCAATGCTAAAAAAGAGATGTTTTTTAAGTACCAGATAAAGTCAATTTTTAAGATGCCCATTATAGCCACACCTGCAGCCGAGCCAATAATTAGAACTGACCCTCCAGTTCCTGCACAATAAGCAAGAAATTCCCAGAATACTCCATCAACTGCAAAATTTCCTACAGCTTCAATTTCATACATACCCATTGCTCCGGCTACTAAAGGAACATTGTCAACTATTGAGGATAATAAACCAATAATCATATTAATAACGTAAATATCACCATTAAATTGTTTGTCTAAGTAGGTGGCAACAATATCTAGTTGCCCTGCTGACTGTAGACTAGCGACTGCGAGGAGAATTCCTAAGAAAAAAAAGATTGTTGGAACATCTACTTTTTTTAGTACACCAATAACAGAAAGTGCTGATTTTTGTTCATCATTTTTACTTTTATGAATAATTTCAGTTGTTATCCAAAGCACACCTAAAGAAAGAAGGATTCCTACATAAGGGGGTAGGTGAGTTATTGTCTTGAAAATTGGTACAAAGAGTAATCCACATACACCCATGTAAAAAATTAAGTTTCTTTCAAATTTAGTAGTAGGATTTTTTTTGTGTTCTTTTAGATCCATATTTTCTGGTCTATCAATTTCTCCCTTAAGTTTAAATGATAAATAGATTAGTGGGACTAAAGCGCATGCAACAGATGGTAAAAACACTGATGTAATAATATTACTTGCAGTAACTTGACCACCAATCCATAGCATAATTGTTGTTATATCTCCAATTGGGGACCATGCCCCACCAGCATTAGCTGTGAGAACAATTACACCAGCAAAAAGCCATAAATCCTCTTTGTCTTTTATAAGCTTTGTTAGCAGTGCAGCCATTACAATTGCTGTTGTTAAGTTATCTAAAGCTGCAGAAAAGAAAAAGGTTATAAAACTAAGAATCCATAATAAAGCAACTTTCTTGTTTGTCGTGATTTTATTAGTTATAATCGAAAAGCCTTCATGAGCGTCAATAAGCTCTACAATAGTCATCGCGGCTAGAAGAAAGAACAAAATTTCTGCAATATCTACAAGATGATGAGATAAATGTTCATTTAAATGATGAGTATCTACTCCAGTAAATGCATAAAGAGCCCATCCTAAACCGCCAATTATTAGAGCTGATGCTGCTTTATCGATTTTAATTGGATGCTCAAGGGCAATCGCTAAGTATCCAGCTATGAATACAATTATCATTATCGTTGTTAAGGTCATAATTTATTTATTTTTTTGTAGATATACTGTTGATGATGGGAAGGCAAAATCAGATTTATGTTTTTTAACAATTTCCATAATCTTATAGTTAACATCTTCTTTGACGTTTATCAAGTCTTCCCATCTTGGACTATTAACAAAATACATTACCATAATATCTAGTGAACTAGTTCCAAACTCTTGAAATCGTACTTTTCCGTCTTGATTTGTTTTTTCATGAAGGTTTACCATTTCTTGTATTTCTTTTACAATTTCTTTGATTTGCTCAGCAGTTGTTTCGTATGTTAACCCAATATTAAATTTCACTCGTCTTACTGGACGTAACCCTAGATTGTCTAGTTCGGCATCAATCATCTTTTTATTTGGAACAGTAACTAAGCTTTTGTCAAAAGTCCTTATTCGAGTGCTTCTAAATCCAACTTTTTCAACTGTACCAGTTACACTGCCCACTGTAACAACATCACCAACTGTAAAAGGTTGATCAAAAAATATTGTAAATGATCCAAGTAAATTCTCAAGACTTTCTTTTGATGCCATTGCTAGAGCAATACCACCGATACCTAAGCCAGTTGCTAATGCTGCAATATTTACATTAAAGATACTGCCCATAATAATGAAAAGACCGAATATGTAGACTAGTATTTTTCCGATTTCAATTATAAATGGAATTAACTGATCATCCATTTTATTTTCTGTTAATTCTGCCTTTTTTCGTAGAATTAGTCCAATGAAATCTATCATTTTTAATACAATCCATATTACTGAACATACAAAAACCAAATAAAAAGATCTGTTTATAAACATTCGTAAACCTAGCTCACTATCATCTACAAGACCCCATTGTTCAGGAAATTGAATATGTGAACTTCCAAAGTAAATAATAATTAACATGACACAGAAACTAATTGGCTTAGTCAAAAGATTATCAAATTTTTCAACACCTATCTCTGAGTCTCTATTTTTGACAAGCTTAAACAGAAGATGGCTTAAATATTTTGAAATTAACTTTTTAAATGCTAAGCCTACTAATATTGCTCCAACAAACCATAAATAATTCTTTACAGAGTTACCAAGTAATTCAATCGATAAGAAATCAAGATTCAGCATATTATTTTATTTATTATTAAATTAATTTTTTCATAGCAATTTCAAATGCAGTTTTTGAAATGTTAATTTTCGATTTATTTTTTTTATAGGATTCATTTAGAGCATTCTTTATTGTATCTGAAACAGCAGAAAATATATTTGAATCTTTAATGATACAATCATCTTCCATAAAATATGAAAAAGCTCTTGCCATTCCGCAATTTGCAATAAAGTCTGGCAAAACACTTATCTTTTGGTCAGCTCGTTTAGATATCGGTCCAAAGAAAATTTCTTCATCTGCAAATGGTACATTAGCGCCAGATGAAATGACTTCTAAGTTATTGCTAACCATCATGTCTAATTGATCTTCAGAAAGTAGTCTGGAGGCAGCGGCAGGCACAAAAATTTCTGCACCAATTCCCCATATTTCTGTATTAACCTTATCAAATGGCATAATATTTTTAGATTCTAAATAATTAGATGATCTACTTTCAAATAATGATTTAATTTCTTCAAATGTAAATCCTTCTTTTTTCATTAACCCTCCAACTTTATCTATTATTCCAACTATTTTTGCACCTTCTTTAGTTAAATAATATGCTGCTGCACCTGCGACATTACCCCAACCTTGGACTATAACTCTTTTGTCTTTCAGTTCGCCACCATAAATATCATAATAATGTACAATTGATTCAGAAACACCATAGCCTGTTATTAAATCACCAACTGAGTAGTTTTTAGAGACATTTGGGGAAAGCTCTTTGTTTTTTACAATTAGAGGCACACCTAAGGATAACTGTTCAATAATTTTTTTGGTTTCTTTTGGATCTTTTTTAAGATGTCCTCTAACGATTCCTTCAAGAGGAAAGATTATATCGTTTTCTTTACAAAATGGAATTACTTCATGGACCTCATCTACATTCATATCACCACCTGTGCCATAATATGTTTTTAGTAATGGTTTAGCCGCTGCATACCATCGGCGAAGCACATCTTTCTTCCTTGGGTCTCTAGGATCGAAGTTGATTCCAGATTTTCCTCCGCCAATTGGTGGCCCTGCAACAGTAAATTTAACTTCCATTGTTTTGGCAAGTGCTAGAACTTCATTTTTTGTAACACCAATTCTCATTCTTGTACCTCCAGCTGCAGCGCCTCCTCTGAGTGAATTGATTACTAGCCATCCTTTTGCATTTGTTTCAGTATCATTCCATTCAAAAACTACTTCTGGACTTTTATCTTCAAATTGTTGTAATAATTTCTCCATATTCCTACTTGATTTTTTTTGCAAATATATTAAATAGATACAAGCCTTATGTAGTAAAGATAAGAGATTTGTTATTAAGGATTGTTAATTTCTCCACTACAATTATCTTTGATGGCTCCTGTGACAGATTGCAAGCAATTCACCTCGCCTCTTGCTCTCAAAACTCCTAAGAAGGCAAAGATCAAAGCCTCTTTAAACTCTATTGTTCGCTTATCCGGAATAATTATTTTTGATTTTGAATAAAATTTGATTCTACTCAATAGAAAAGAATTAAATACGCCACCTCCAGTGAAAAGTGCTTCCTTATCATTTAGTAATTTGCCTATTTGTATACCAATATGTTCACATAAAGTATGCAATACGTCTTCTATCTTAATGTCGTTTCTAATTAATGGCATTATATTCTTTTCTACCCACTCTCTAGAAAGTGATTTTGGATATTTTTTAGAGTAAAATTGCAAAGAATTTAATTTTTTTAGTAAATCTGGGACAAGATTTCCTTTTTGTGCCATACTACCATTTAAATCATATGCTCTACCTTTTAAATTACTAAAATAATTAAGAATTATATTTACTGGGCATATATCAAACGCAATAATTTTATTATTTTTTTTTATAGAGACATTAGCAAAACCACCTAGATTAACACAATACTTATATTTTCTAAATAAAAGTTTGTCTCCAACGGGAACTAGTGGAGCTCCTTGACCCTTTAGTGATACATCTAAATTTCTAAAATTATTTATAGTAATTTTCTTTGTATTTTTTGAAATTACATTGCCATTTCCAATTTGTAAAGTAAAATTATTTTCAGGTTGATGAAATATTGTGTGGCCATGAGAAGAAATGTAATCTATTTTTTCATTCTTTAAAAATTTATTACATAATTTAGATAGGAGATCTCCGTACTTAAGATCAATTTCATTTATTATTTTTTCTGGTTTTTTATGTAGATTTGATAAAATTTCTAGCCAATATTTAGAATATTTAATCGTTGTTGATTTTTCAATTTTATAATGCCAATTTTTATTTTTTGTGAAGCTACAAATAGCTAAATCTACTCCATCTAATGAAGTTCCGGACATAAGTCCTAAGACACGGTAGGAGATATTATCGTTCATGAGAGTTCAAAAATAGTTTAAAAAAATGTATTTTTGTTAATTAAATTTTAAAAGACTAGTGAGATGAATTTTGAATTAACAGAAGAGCATAAAATGATTAGAGAAGCAGCTAGAGACTTTGCTCAAAATGAGTTATTGCCAGAAGTAATTGATAGAGATGAGGCGCAATCATTTCCTGTTGAGCAAATTAAAAAGCTTGGAG
>NYTT01000061.1 GCA_002683775.1 Flavobacteriales bacterium | reverse complement strand
TCTGAAATTGAAAATACATTAGCATTCATATTATACATTTCTTCAGTATTAATTTCAATTAAATTTTCTGCACCAAAATAATTAGCTAAGTATTCTATATCTTCAGCTCTTTTAAAGCCAGCCTTGTGAATGATAGCCTTATCTTTACCGATAGGTTGAAAGCAACAATCTAGATGTAAAGCATTATTTCTTGGGTTAACGTCAGACTTATTCAATTCAAACCCTTTAACTTCTTTTGTAGGAAAATTTTGAGATAAAAAATTAATTGCCAATCTATTAGTTCTTGAAACAATATACTTATCAAAATCTTCTTTCTCAGAATAGCCAACAAAGATATGATCATTACAGACAAGAATATCTCCTCCTTCAACTCTGACATTAGAAGGGGTTTTTATTACATTACAGGTGTTTACCTGATCAAGTATATAAGAAATTGCTGTTAGCTCTTCAACTCTATCTTTAATAATATTAGGTAAAATTAATTTATTCTCAATAACAAAGGCAATATCTCTTGTAAAAATCTGATTAATTCCATAAATATTTTTGGGCCTTAAAATATTCACATTATATTTTTCAAGCACTTCAAAAAACTCATTAATCTGATCTACACAAGACTTAGAATTTGGAAATGTACCTGCTTGTACATGCTCTATTGACTTAGGGTCATAACAATCTTCAACAAGTGGAATACCGCCAAAATTTTCAGCAATTCCTAAAACAACTGTAACAAGTTCAGAGGTCTCATTCTTTATATTAATGTCTATCATAACTAGCGCAAATTTAACCTTTTCTTCTTAAGAAAAACATATTTAAAGTATTAACAATTATTAACATTTTAATGGTTAAATTTAAGTTATATTGGGTATAAATAAATTAATTTCATTTGTACCTTTGAAATATATGATAAACAAAAAAAATAAAGCTAAATCACTAGCTAAAATAATTTCTCAGCTCAACAATTCTAATAATCGGAAAATTCTTGGAACTATAGTCTCACTATTTTCTGTATTATTAATCATATCATTTGTATCATACCTTTTTGAATGGAAGGCAGATGACAGCGTATTATCTAAAGAAGGTTATACAATTTTTAATAATGAAACTAACAATCAAATTGGAGGGTTAGGCGCTCAACTATCTCATAGGTTTATCAAGCTTTGGTTTGGAATTTCAGCTCTGCTCATTCCTAATTTAACACTAATTTTAGGCTTATCAATCTTAGGTTTTAAGAAGTTTAAGTTAGATAAGGTCTTAACTAATACACTTTTAGCTTTAATCATCTTGCCTATAACTATACATCATTTCTTTGATGCTATGATATTAGCTGGCGGGTTAGGTATTTTTATTGACGAGATACTTATACAAGCTATTGGTAATATTGGCACTAGCATTGTACTAATAACAATTATCTCATTAAATATAATTATTTCATTCAAAATAAATAGCAAGCATTTTCTAATACTAAATAAACTTAAGCTTAAAGGTTTTACGTTAAGAAAAAATATAAAGGTGGAGACGAAAGATACTGAACAAATTTCTGATGAAAACACTAATATAATTGAAGAAGTTAAAGAAGAAAATATTTCTGAAACTAAGACTGAAAATCAAATTGAAATAAAAGAAAAAGAAGATGAATTAATAGACGATATAGGTTTAGAAGTGATTAGCAACAAAAATGAAGGTTCTTTAAGTAAAAGCGAAATAGAAAAGAAACTCAAAGAACTTGGTGATTTTGATCCTACTTTAGAGCTATCAAAATTCAAGATGCCTACTATGAATCTTCTAAATGATCATGGAGAAAACAAGATTGAAATTGATAAGAGTGAATTAGAAAAAAACAAAAATAAAATTGTTGAAACATTAGGGCATTACAATATAGGTATTACATCAATTTCAGCTACAGTAGGTCCAACCATTACATTGTATGAAATTGTACCAGAGGCTGGCGTTAGAATTTCTAAAATAAAAAATCTAGAGGACGATATATCACTTAGTTTAGCAGCAGAGGGAATAAGAATAATCGCCCCAATTCCTGGAAAAGGGACAATCGGTATTGAGGTTCCAAATGCAAATAAGAATACAGTTTCCATGCTTGAAGTATTGCAATCTGAAAAATTTCAGAATTCAAAAATGGAACTACCTATAGCATTTGGAAAAACAATTTCAAATGAAACTTTTATTGTAGATCTTGCCAAGATGCCTCACTTATTAATGGCTGGAGCAACAGGACAGGGAAAATCAGTTGGTTTAAATGCAATGTTGGTGTCATTGCTTTACAAAAAACACCCATCTCAGATAAAATTCGTTTTAGTTGACCCCAAGAAAGTTGAGTTAACATTATTTAATAAAATTGAACGACATTATTTAGCAAAACTTCCTGATTCAGAAGATGCAATAATAACAGATACTAAAAAAGTAGTAAATACCGTAAACTCACTTTGTATTGAAATGGATGAAAGATATGAATTGTGTAAAAACGCTAACTGTAGAAACATTAAAGAATATAATGCTAAATTTATTTCAAGAAAATTAAATCCGAATGATGGACATAGATTTTTACCATATATTGTACTTGTAATTGATGAATTTGCAGATTTAATAATGACTGCAGGAAAAGAAATAGAGACACCTATTGCAAGACTTGCTCAATTAGCACGTGCTATTGGGATTCATTTAATTGTTGCAACTCAAAGGCCCTCAGTTAATGTAATTACAGGTATAATAAAAGCAAATTTTCCTGCACGAGTTGCTTTTAGAGTTACATCTACAATTGACTCAAGAACAATAATGGATACTAAAGGTGCAGAGCAATTAATTGGGATGGGAGACATGCTTATTTCAACTGGAAATGACTTAACGAGACTTCAATGTGCATTTATTGATACACCAGAAGTAGAAAAAATATGTGAATATATTGGTTCACAAAGAGCTTATCCTCAGGCTCATATTCTTCCTGAATTTGAAGGAGAAGCAGATGCAGTTGGAAGCAAAGCCGACTTGAATGAATTAGATTCAATGTTTAATGAAGCTGCTGCAGTATTAGTTAAACATCAGTCAGGGTCAACATCATTAATTCAAAGAAAACTAAGACTTGGATATAATAGAGCTGGAAGCATAATTGATCAATTAGAAGCTGCAGGTATTGTGGGACCATTTGAAGGTAGTAAAGCAAGAAAAGTTTTAGTCAAAGATGAAATTGCTTTACAAGAAATATTAAAAAATTTAAATAATGAATAAACTATTAGTCGTCTTAATTTTATTTACTACTAATATTTATGCTCAAGATGAAATAGCTAAATCATTGCTAGAAAAATTAAGCGCTAACGCTAAAAATTATGATAATATATATATCGAATTTGATTTAATGATTGAAAACAAAAATCAAAATATTAGTGAAAAACAGGAAGGCATAATAGAAATTGCAAAAGAAAAATTTAGATTACAATTAGAAGATCAATTTATTGTAAATAATGGAGAAAGCCAATGGATTTATCTAGTCGATATGAATGAAGTTCAAATCATCAATAATAGTGATTTAAATGAATTAATGAATCCAATTAATATTTTTACAATATATGAACACGACTATAAATATAATTATGTCGGAGCAACATCAGAAAATGGATTGCGAATACATAACATTAACTTATTTCCAAAAACAAGTAAAGAGTTTATAAAAATTAATATTGAAATTGATGCATCAAAAAATCAATTACGAAAAATAAAAATTTATAATAAAAATGGTGGGACATTAGCTTATGAACTTAAAAAAATAAGTGTAAATACTAAATTAGAACCCTTCATTTTTGATACAAAAAATTATGCGGATATTGAAATAATTGATTTAAGGTAATTATCTAAACAAAGTAACTTCTCCACTTTTAATACGTAACTTTCCTAGTTCATCAACAATATTTATAGTCCAATTATAAATACCATCCTGCACTCCATCACCATTCCAATTTACATTTACATCAAAAGTTTTAAATACTATATCTCCCCACCTATTAAAAATTTCAAACTCATAAGCTTTGTAATGATCCATACGTAATCCTTTCGGTCCAAAACTATCGTTTATTCCATCATTATTTGGCGAAAAAGAAGTGGGCATATATAATATAAAATCGTAGTATGTTATTATTTGTTTCGTTATAGAATCAATACATCTATTACTATCCTCAACTAATAACATTATCGTTGATATTCCAGGATTATTTAACGAATAACTTGAGTTAATATCATATGAAAAAATAGAATCATTAACAAACCATTTAACTATGTAAGGGTTTATTGAGGTAGTAAAAAAAGTTACTACAGGTTCCAAATTTGATACGGTAATTGGAGAGTAGCTAAAGTCTGCAATAGGATTTTCATTAATATTAATAACTTTAGTTATCGAGTCTTGACAATTATTATTAGTTGATACATTTAAAGAAATTGTATGTAATCCAGCTTCTGAAAAAGTAAAAGCAATAGTATCTCCAAAAAGAAAATTAGTACTGTCTACACTCCAAAGAGTTGAAATAAAATCTCCATCGGATGTAGTTGAATTATTAAAAAAATTAATTGGATTTTTCACACAAAATCCATCATAACTAAAATCAGGTAAAATAATATTATTTGAACTAACAAAAATTGAATTACTATTATTTGTACAACCATACTCATCAGTAACAGTAACAAAGTAGCTTGCAGTAGAATCAACATTTAACTGTTGTGAATTAGTACCAAGATAATTATTCCAAATCATATTTTCATATATAGAATCAACTTCTAATGATACACTACCTCCATCACAGAATGTGGTTGGTCCATTTGCAAATATAACTGGAGTTGGCAAGTCATGGATTTTGACAAAAACACTATCATAACCAATACAACCATAAATATTAATTTCTTCTACAAATAGCTGAAAAACACCAAAACTGTTAAGGTCAATTTTGATATCATTTGTTCCATTGCCAGATGTAATTATAGCAATATTATTATCTCCTTTAATCTGCCAATTATATGCAGATCCATTTGTGAAAGGAACACCAAATTCTTTATCATAACCAACACAAAGGTGTATGTAATCTTGTGCTGAAACGTTAGAAATAATAAAAATTAATAATATGGTCAATATAAATCTCCTCATCTAAGATTAATAATGCTAGTTATGAAAAATTGGACCTGTTGAAGGTGTAGAGTAAATTAGCACATTTTGTATTAAACTACTAATACAAACTCCATTGGTTGTATATTCAACGCTATAAGTTGTACCACCTATACCACCAGTAATTTCTCCCGTAAGTACATCAATTGTCTCAGATCCAGATGGAAGAGGATTAAATGAAAAACTACCTCCAGATGTTACAACAGCACTCGCAACATTTGAAGTACCAGCACAATAATCAGTCAAAACAAATGATGCGTCATCTACACTATTAACTAATACAGTTTCTACACTTTGTGAAGGACAAATGCCATTAGTTGTATATTCAACGCTATAAGTTGTACCACCTATACCACCAGTAATTTCTCCCGTAAGTACATCTATCGTCTCAGATCCAGAAGGTAAAGGATTAAAGACATAAGTTCCACCAGAAGTTACAGCTGAACTCGCTGAATTTGGAGAACCAGCACAATAATCAGTCAAAACAAATGATGCGTCATCTAGATTAATTATGGTAACCTCTAAGGTTTGCTGAGAGCCAATACAACCATTTACATCGGTTTCAAGAACAGATAAGGTGTGAGGACCACCTGAAATAGTACCCCAATCAATTGATATAGCAGGAGTTCCTTGACCATTCGAAATAATCCCTCCACTATTTAAAACCCATTGAAATGTTGATGTACTATTAACATTATTTAAGACATATGGTTCAGTTGAAGAAATACATACAGATTGCGTTGTAGCTGAACTAGATTGAGAATATACATTAATATTTGTGCAAAATATTATTAAGCAAAATAATTTTAGCTTATCTTTTGTTTTAGTTTTCATGATTTTAACATTTTTAATTAATAATTTTTATTTAGATTTTTTTATTTTTACTAGTTATGATTAATTGGTGGTGTATTTATTACATTTAATTGCACAACACCATTATATATACTATATGCTGGATCAGAACAACATGCGCCATTACTCCATCCACCTGTAAGGCAGTCTCCATATACATTAATACTTACTGATAAATCATCTGTCGTACATGTTGATGCAACTGTTGCTCTAAAGCGAATTATAAAGGGTCCAGATGAGTTACTACCATAATTTGAATTACTTCCAAAATTTACAAACCTCCAGCCAGGGCCAAAATTTAACCCACTTGGAAATAAATTTTGAAAATCCCACAACCAGTAACCAGACTGAGATCCACTACCATTTGGAGCGGTTAATGGTTGTAAATTTGTCCATCCTGGCCCTAAGTTAATTTGAAACGCAATTATCCAATTTAGATTAATCTGACTAAAACTACCTAAAGTATAATCAATAGTTACAACTTGACCAGGTGAGTAAGAACCTAAAGGGGTTAATGCGAATGTCTGATTAGATACACATTGTGAGCTCACGGAAGATATATTAAAAAAGAATACAAATAAAAAGCTAATTATGTAATTCTTAAATAATATACGATTATAACTATATAATAACATATCTATTGTACGAGAAAAATAAAATTAAGGTTATATGCTCCTATTCTCTAAAAAAATTTATTTTAATTTTAGGATTTGATAATCACTGTAGCGGTAGATAAAGGCATTTGTATTTTCGTAATAACCATTTAACAATTTTTTAAATTCAAACACATCATTAGCACCACAAAAATGCATAATAATGTCATATCCTATTTTTGAATACTTTCTAGGGTTAGTTCCATACACTCTTTCAAACAAAGACATAAAAGCAACATTATAGTTATTTGAAAAATCTATAATTTTTGAGCTTACTAAATGTACATTAAGTTCCATTAGATTAGTAATATCTAAATTATCATAAGAAAGAATAGATTCTGAAGCAAAAACTGTTGATATTGAATCAATGCTTCCAATTGAAGCTAACATTCTACTTGTAAATGATCTATCTCTGGAAAGTAAAATAACAATTTGTTCTGGCTCAAAATACCTTCTAATTGAGTCAACATGTGTATCAACTGTTGTAATAATATCAATTTCTTTATCTAAACTTTTGAATTTATATTTTAAATAAGTAGCTAGATTCTGTTGATTTTCATGATAAATAACAACAATTCTATCTTCCATTTTCTGCTTAACAAGATAATCAAATATAATGTCGGTTTGCACCTTGTTAGTAAGAGAAATTTGATGTACTGAAGGATACTTTTTAATATTAGTATTAACTCTAGATAAAGGAGAGATTAGGATTTTCGTATCATCAAAGCCATATCTTTTACATAAGATTTCAAAAAGATAGGAATACATGGGACCTATAATAATATCCATATCGTTTAATTGATTTGAATAAACAAGATTTTTAACTGCGTTACTATCTTTATTTGAGTCGAAGGAATGTAAAACAATTTTTTTACCTAATTTTCTAATTGAGTCTAGAGCTAACTTAACACCAACATGAAAAGAAAGAGCCGCTTCAGATTTACTGTAATATGAAGTATAAATCTCTAATGAATCCTTTGAGTTATTGAACATTGTATCATTTTTCAATAAATAATATGGCATAATAAGTGCAATATTTGTAATTGTAGTATCTATAATACTATTCTTATTGATGAGATTATTTACAGACAATTCAATATCATCAGTTTCATTAAGATAAATTGGAATATATAATAACTGATTATAATAAAGCCTTGTAGAGAGTTCATTAGCATCTCTAACATCTGTAGCTGTAACATTATGAAGTTGCGCAATTGAGTTGAGTGATTCTCCTCCTTTTACTACATGCTTAACATGTGTTTTTCCTGAAAAATAAATAGTATCATGTGTTACCTGAGAAAATGAATTAAAAGGAAGTAAAACAATGAATACAAATAAATATCTAAACATCATTCCCATTCAATAGTTGCTGGTGGTTTAGATGAAATATCATAAACTACTCTATTAATACCTTTAACTTTATTAATTATCTCATTTGAAACTTTAGCTAAAAATTCATGTGGCAAATGAACCCAGTCTGCAGTCATACCATCAGTAGACTCTACAGCCCTCAGCGCTATAGCATTCTCATATGTCCTTTCATCTCCCATAACACCTACAGATTGTACGGGAAGAAAAATGGCACCAGCTTGCCATACTTTATGATACAAATTTGATGATTGCAATGCAGTTATAAAGATGTAATCTACTTCTTGAAGGA
>NYTT01000060.1 GCA_002683775.1 Flavobacteriales bacterium | reverse complement strand
GAGCCAATAATTGAATACTCAATATTTGATGCAATTAATGCCGGATTTGGTAAAATTGTATTTGTTATACGTAAAGAGTTCGATACTGCATTTAGATCAAGATTTGATAAATTTTCGGATAAAATAAATATTGAATATGTTTATCAGGAAGTAAATCTAAATGTAGCGGGAATATCTACTGTTGAGCGTACAAAGCCATGGGGGACCTCTCATGCTGTTTTGGTTGCTAAAGATGTTATTAAAGAACCGTTTGCTGTTATTAATGCTGATGATTATTATGGTGCTGAATCTTACAAATTAATCTACGATTTTTTAACAAATGAGTGTTCATCTACTATGATGTCAATGATTGGTTATACTTTAAGTAATACCCTTTCAGAGCACGGAACTGTAAACCGAGGGGTATGTGAAATTGATAATAATCATAATTTAGTTGAGGTAATTGAAAGAACAAAAATTGCAACTCAAAACAATGTTATTAAGTATAATATTGGTGAAAATTTGCCAGGAGGGGAACTTGATAAGGATGCTAATGTTTCAATGAACTACTGGGGATTTCATCCATCTATTTTTCTTAAAATAGAAAAAGGACTACATGAGTTTATGAGAGTTAATTCTGATAGCTCCACAGCTGAGTATTATATTCCAAACATTATTACTGATTTAATTGAGAGTGGTGATATGAAAGTACGTGTAATTCCAACAACAGATAATTGGTTCGGAGTTACTTACAAGGAAGATAAGCCAATGGCTATTTCAGAAATAAATAAGTGTATCTCAAAAGGAGTATATCCAAAAAATCTTTGGGAAAAGTAAGATGAAAAAAATTCTTTTATTAGGATCGGGAGAGTTAGGTAAAGAAGTAGTAATTGCATTGCAAAGATTAGGTCAATATATTATTGCTGTTGATAGCTATAAAAATGCTCCGGCTATGCAAGTAGCTCATGAATTTGAAGTGATTAACATGTTAGACGGAAAGGAGTTAGATAAAATTGTTGACAAGCATAAACCTGACTTTATAGTTCCTGAAATCGAGAGCATTAGAACAGAAAGGTTTTATGATTATGAAAAATCAGGTATAACCGTTATCCCTTCAGCCAAAGCTGCAAATTTCACAATGAATCGAAAGGCAATAAGAGATTTAGCTGCAATTGATTTAGAGATTCAAACTGCACAATATATATACGCAAAATCCTATGAACAGTTAAAAGAAGGTGTTCATCAAATAGGAATGCCTTGTGTTGTAAAGCCTTTAATGTCAAGCTCCGGTAAAGGACAGTCTATTATTAAGAAGGAAGAAGATATAATCCATGCTTGGGAAATAGCTATTTCAGGTTCAAGAGGAGATTTAGTTGAGGTAATTGTTGAAGCATACATTGATTTTGACTTTGAAATAACATTACTTACATTAACTCAAAATAACGGAAACACACTGTTTTGTCCAGCTATTGGTCATAGGCAAGAAAGAGGTGATTATCAGGAGAGTTGGCAACCGATAGATATGAATGCTACAGATTTAAAAATAGCCCAAGAAATGGCAAAAAAAATTACCAAATCACTTGGAGGAAGTGGAATTTGGGGGGTAGAATTTTTTATCTCCAAATCAGGAGTTTACTTTTCAGAACTCTCTCCAAGGCCACATGACACAGGCATGGTTACTCTAGCTGGAACTCAGAATTTTTCAGAATTTGAGCTACATGCACGTGCTATATTAGGTCTTCCAGTTTTAGATATTTCTCTTATTAGAAACGGCGCATCAGCTGTTATTCTTTCTAGTGATGAAAGCGATAAACAACCAAATATATCAGGTCTTGATTTAGCAGCAAATTTTATCAATACAGATTTCAAGCTGTTTGGTAAGCCTGCAACTAAAATTTACAGAAGAATGGGAGTTGCACTTGCATATGGGAATATGGATACAAAAATATTAGTTGATAGAGCTAAAGAAGTCGCAAGTAAAATTAAGATTAATTAGATTTTTCCACCCAATCACCATGTTTTTTTATTAAATTAATTAAAGAGGCAACAGCTTTATCTTCAGCTATGTTTTTTTCTACTACATCTTGTTCTTTGTATAAAGTGATCTTTCCTTTGCCTGTACCAACGTATCCGTAATCTGCATCAGCCATTTCTCCAGGGCCGTTAACAATACAGCCCATAATACCAATCTTTACACCTTTTAAATGATCAGTTTCTTTACGAATTTTAGCAGTTGTTTCTTGTAAGTCAAAAAGTGTTCTTCCGCAAGATGGACATGAGATATATTCCGTTTTTGATATGCGTGTTCTACTAGCTTGCAGTATACCAAAAGCTAGTGAGTTTATAGATTGATAAGAACCGCAATTCTCCGCAGCAATAAAGATACCATCACCTAGTCCATCTAGAAGAAGACCACCAAGGTCTGAACTTGCTGATAGTTGTAGTTGCTCTTGAGATAAATTAGCATAAGCTCTACCAATGACTACAGGAGTACGTATGTCTTTTATCATAAGCTGCGTGAAAAGCGTTCTTTGCTCAGCAAGTCCATTTTTATTATAGGTATCAATTAAAAAAACAGCTGTTTTATCGATCTTGACTTTTTGCAAGAGTTCTTCATTTAAATCTTCTAAGCATATATAAATAAAATTTAACTTATTAGAAATTTCATCATTATCCAAGTAGTCATTTACTGTTAGTAACGGGAATCCTTTTTTATGTATTTTCCATTTTTTGTAATTATATATAACACCAAGTGTTCCAGGTACCTCAAAATCAAGATCATGATTTCCAACAAAAACATAATCTGCTGCTAAATCATTAATATGCCATTTATCTAAAGGAATAGAATAATTTGATCCTATACCAAAGAAAGATGCAGCTGAAATTTTTTCTTTTAAACAGAAATCTGCCATAACTATAGGAGCGTTTCCACCACCTATATTCAAGACTTCATTTGTTTTTCTCCTGCTATATTTAAAAGAATCTAGAGGGTTTTTGATAATAGTATTAATATCTTCATGACTCTCAATTCCTTTAAAATGATTAAGTAGTTTTTCTGCAACTGGAATTTCATGTTCTGGAGCTTCTGTAAGTGAGACTCTTATAGTATCTCCAATTCCATCTGCTAGTAAAGTTCCTATTCCAACAGCTGATTTAATTCTACCATCTTCTCCTTCCCCTGCCTCTGTCACTCCTAAGTGCAAGGGATAGTTCATTTTCTCTTTTATCATTTCAGCGACTAAAAGACGATAAGCTTGAACCATAACTCTTGTATTTGAAGCTTTCATAGAAAGAATGATATTATGATAATCTTCTTCTCTACATATTCGTAAAAACTCCATTGCTGATTCTACCATTCCCTTTGGAGTATCTCCATACCTACTTAAAATCCGATCTGACAAAGACCCATGATTTGTTCCAATCCTCATAGCTGTTCCATGCGTCTTACATATTTTTACTAGTGGTAGAAATTTTTCTTTAATTCTAACAATTTCCGCATCATAACTTTCATCAGTATATGTAATATTTTCAAACTTTTTTTTGTCAGCATAATTACCTGGGTTTACTCTTACTTTCTCAACTATCTTTGCTGCAATCTCTGCAGCGTTTGGCGTGTAATGTATATCTGCAATTAAGGGGGTGTTATAACCTCTTTTTTTTAATTCATCTTTTATATTCTGAAGATTATGAGCCTCCTTTTTACTTGGTGCTGTGATTCTAACAAGCTCACATCCAGCTTTTATCATTCTAATGGATTCTTCTACAGTTTCGATGGTATCCATTGTATTTGTGGTAGTCATTGACTGAATTCGTATAGGTTGATTACCTCCAACGGTGATATTCCCAACTTTCACTTCCCTTGTCTTGAATCTAGAATATTTATTTAAAGAGTTACAATATTTCATTTAATGAATCACTATTTTTTTAATTAATTGCTCATTGTCAATTGACAGCACATAGATGCCTTTTGATAGTTTGGAAAGATCAATTTTTTGAGTTGAATGGTCTTTATTTACATCTACCGTCTTTACAATTTTTCCAATATTATTAGTTAAATGAATTTCAGATGAATTTTTCAAATTACCATAAATAAAAATATAATCTGAAGTTGGATTAGGGAAAACAGTAATATTTTTTTTATCTATATTAGTATTTGAAAGAGTATTTTCAATTCTAAATTCATGATGAATTGATCTTCCAAAATCTCCTTCAAATGATTTAATCCAACTAGCTCCTATTTCTCTAAATCGTGCCATTCCACCACCGTCATTGTTAGCCCAAAAATCAATTCCGTCATCATCTGTATCCGTCACCTTAAATATATAGCACCCTTCATCAAATATTAAGGTGTCTCTGTATTGTGTGTTAGCGATAAGATCTCCACTGCTATACATTTGCGCTCCATTATTATCAATAAACTCCCAGGATGATTCTGATACCTGACTTAATGTATTTATAACACCACTATTTGTTTGAAACCATAGTGAGAATGTAGGCGGATATACAGGTGCAGATTCAAATTTTGAATTTATACTATTATTGAAAAAATATTCATCAGATGAATTATTTGGAGATATAATATGCACATTAAATGTATTTTCACCTGGTGTTAGGTTATTCCAAAGTGAATTAGGGTCAGGAAGTGCTACTACTTCTTTTTCTAAAAACTCAAGATTTCCAGTCCAAATAAATGTTTCATGTATGCTATTATTATTTATCCAATAATCAATCTGTAATGATGTTAATGTTGTTGATCCTGTATTTTGTATTACAATCTTAGGTTTAGAACAAAGCGGATTTTTTCTTAAGTACTTAATTTTATTTGTTGGAGATAAAATTTCAACTACAGCAGCGTCAATACTATGATTTGGATTTTTATAGCTTACCAATTGGTTGCTTACCCAATAATTTGAAGTACCTGTAGCACTTGTTACTCCGTAGTCAATTGAATGAATTTGACCTGGACTTACTAAAGATGTTATCTCATTTTCTATTAGATCTGAGGCTTGACCAGGACACCAGCCCGCTCTGTCATATATCCAAGTCCCACCTTGAGGGTAGACAGGATTTTCTGCACACTCTGTCCAAACAGACCAAAGATATTCTTGATTCCCACCATCGATATTAATATAGTGATTCTGAGGAATAAATTCGCCTTCTTGGCCATGGCCAGTGATTATTGTTCTTAATTTATAAGCTGTTGCATCAGGGTTTAATAAAACATCTCTTGGCTCAAAGATATCATCTGCCATAATTGCATTATAATTTTTGTATTGAGGCCTCCATATTTGTTGCATATCAATAACATCTCTACTTGGAGTTCCAACTATAAATAGAAATTTTATGTCAATATCTTCCTGCCACTGACCACCGCCACTCATCGTAATCCTTTTATTTCCTTTTAAAATCGGTGTATAATCAGTTACATCAAAATACCAGCTCTTGCCTTCAGCACCAAAATCTAGCCCAAGTCCATATGGAGTTACAAAAGACATTATCTGAAATGCCATTGGATATCTTTTATAATAATACATTTGTGAAATATTAATTACCCCATCAATATTTGTAGTATCTACTGATAAAATATTACCGTTAGCATCAAATAGATAAGATAGAGATTCCCAATAATTGTTTGTTGAGACGCTAACAATACTATCATTTTGCAATGTTCCAGGATTGCTAAAAATAGAATATTCAGTAACAGTATTTGGAGTAGCAATTAATGAATCTAAAACTGTAGAGGTAGTAATATTTACAGAGTATTGTCCTTGATAAAAAATAATATTTGGTCGGTAATTTGTTTCAATAAAGAAGTTAGTAAGCATATCTCCTCTAATATAATTCCAATTTACATTTCCATTTAAAGATGCAATTTGTTGATTACTTGAATTGTCTAAAGAAGTTATGCCCACACCTTCATTAAATGGGTAGTGAGCTACTAAATTAGTATAGTCAGGATGCAAAGCATTAACTCGAGTATTCATCCAATCACTAATTGTAGTCGCTGAAAGTTCTTTGTCAAATATTCTAAGTTCTCTAATATGTCCGTCCCAAAAATAACTATTGCCACCTCCGTTGCTAGCAAGCTTTAATGTTGCAATATCAACTGTTCTATTATTACCTGTTCCTGAATGCCAAAGAATACCGTTTCTATAAATTTTTTGATCTCCTGTTATTGCATTTTTTGTAAATGCCCAATGGCTCCAATCATTTGTGTATTCACTTAGTGTTGCTGCTTTGTCAATTCTATCATAAGATGATGTTCCACTATTTCCACAATCCCAATACATTCTACCATTGCTCCATGGAAAGTGAATATTTAGTGTTCTTTGATTACTTGCATCATACCCTTCAATTATTGTAGTATTTTGTGGCAATACATCAGCATTACCATTAATCCAAAATGAAACTGTAACCTCGTTAGAAATATTATTCATGGATGTAGTAGGTAAATCAATATTTTGAGCGGAACTAACAGTAATATGATTGGCATCACTTGAAAATATACCAACAATACTATTTTCTTGTTCTCCAGCAATCATTGTCCCCCCTCCTGATGTAGAGTTAGTAATCGAATACTCAACAATAATATTCGAGACAGAATCCCAGACAAAATCATTAACGAATTGAAACCGATTAATTCCATGTGTTAGTTGAGTATTGGAATTATATACTTCTGTAAATCCATTTACGTGAGGAGCATAGCTAGAAATAATACTGTCTGAAGTTAGCTTTAGTTTGATAGATAAGAAATTAGCAGATTCATTTCCACTAAGTATGTTTAAGGAAATAGCCTTAATAGTATCATTTAACAATCCCTGTGCATTTAACTCATTTGCAGTATATAAGAATTGTGCTTTATGTGCATTTTTATCAGTTGAAATTACAAAGTTAAGAGAGTCATTACCATTACCAATATTAGTAGAATCCTCAGAAATAATTGAATTAATAACTGAAATCTGTTGCTGATATTGATAGTAATTATAAACTGGATTTACTGAATAATTATAGAGAGTTCCGTTAAAAGAAGAAATGGAATGGCTAGCTTGAATTGATAAAATTGAATCAATTCTTGTTGAATCATGAACATATGTTTGACAGCTATAATCATAAGCGCCACATCCTACTCTTGATGTCCCACCTGGATTATTGTTGTTATTATCTTTACATCTCATATTATAGGACATAATTATTTTTTCAAATGTTAGGTTTGTATCAGTTGGAAAGTAAGCCATAGTATCTCTTGGAGAAGATAAAGATGTAGTAGTATTTCCATTACCATCAGTATATGCATCATGAATAAACGTTTGAACAACAATAGTGTCTCCAGGACTTTGAGCTTTAGCGGTTGATAAACACAGTAAAAAGAGAGAAATATTTAAGATTAGTTTCATATTATTTATTTGCTTGTTTGTGATGAATCATTAATATCTGTAACACCTCCAGAGACAATGAGTTTCATTATTTCTGATGAAGGAGAATCTACAGGGCTAATATAGCTTTGGTCTACTACAAATAGTTGTCCAGAGAATGCATAGGAGTGAGGTAAATATACTAACACTTTCCCTTTTTTTATTCCAATTGATTTCAGATCTTCATTTGTAATGAAACCAATTCTTTCAATTGTGGAATTCTCATAAAGTTTTATCAAAACTGGTTGATTGAACCCCTTTTTCTTACCAACAAAAGTTTTCATTAAATCTTTCACTGATGAATAGATTGTCTCTAGTAAAGGAGCTTTTTTAAGTAGATTCTGGAAAAAAGAGTATATTGGAGTAGAGATTATTGACGAACCTAAAAAACCCACTGATGTAATAAACGTAATAATGATAATTACACCTAGTCCTGGAAAATTTAGAGGTAGAATCCCATCAATTTTATTAAAAGCCCATACTACAAAGGCCCCTGTTACCGTTATAGGTACAATAAATAGAAGACCTTGTAAAAAATAATTTATAAGTTTTTTCATATCTTTATACTATTAATGATTTTGAAGTCATAAAAATACTAATCCTAAAAATAATAAGCATGAAAAATTCATTTTTTAACATAACACTAATTTTTTCCTTTCTTGTCTTCGGATGTTTTTCGACAAATGCTCAAGTAAGAGTTAAAAAAAATGTAAAATCAAATAAAGTAAACAGAAAGGCTGTAGTTAAGAACAATAGAAGTGCAAATAAACGTAATAAGAAAGTTGTCGTCAAAAACAATTCTTATAATAGAAACGGAGTAAGAGTTAAAAAAAATCGAAATCGAGTAGTTGTAAATCGTCCAAATAGACCTAAAGTAGTTAAAACTAGACCAAATTATAATAGACCAGGATATTATTGGGCTTCAGGGTTTTGGAAATGGAATAGCTTTTTTGGCATTTACACTTGGCACAAGGCAAGGTGGATCAAAGTAAAGCCAAATCATTATTGGGTGCCAGGATTTTGGGAGGTTTCACCTGGTGGTTTTTATTGGATCGACGGATACTGGGAAGTATCTTACTAGTAAAGCTATATAAATTTCATAATATATAATTAATGATTTTATGTTGAAAAGTATTTATACTATATTTATAGGCAACTTCTTTTTATGTAATTTCGAGATATAAAAATTTCCCTATGTACAAATCCAATTTATATGTAGTTTTATTACTTTTTGTTGTGAGCTCATGCATAACTCCTAAAATACACAATGCATTAATTGATGAAAACGAACTTGCTAAGTCTCAATTACAAAAACAAGAGTTAAAAAATCTTAAACAATTAACCCAAATAGAGGAACTCAATGTTGATATTGGCGATATGAAAGCTAGAATATCAAGTTTAGAAAGTGATTCAACAAAGAATAAGCTAGCTGTTAGAAATTTAAAAATTAAATATGACAACCTAAGTGAATCCTATGATTTACTTATGTCAAAAAATAGTAGAGATATTTCTGACAAAGCAAAAGAAATCAAAAGGCTAATAGAAAAACTAGATCAAGTCCAATCAGATCTTTTTTCTAAAGAAGACGAGTTAAGTAAGATTTCTGCATCTTTAGAAATTAAAGAAAATGAACTTCAACTCGCAATTCAGGACCTAGAAGAAAGATCAGTTCGAGTTACTGAACTAGAATCTATTATTAGTAATAAAGATAGTTTAGTTACTGCGCTAAAAACAAGAATAACTAATGCACTTATTGGACTTGAGGGTGATGGGCTTACTATTGTACAAAGAAATGGTAAAGTGTACATTTCATTAGAAGAGGAATTACTTTTTGCATCTGGAAAATATACTGTTAATGCTACAGGAATCAATGCTCTTAATAAACTTTCAAATGTCTTGGAAACACAAACAGATTTAGAGATTTTGGTTGAAGGCCACACAGATAGCATTCCTTTTAATAGCAGTGGAGCAATTGCTGATAACTGGGATTTAAGCGTTCTTAGAGCAACAAATGTTGTAAAAGTTCTTACGAAAAATTCTAATCTAAGCCCACTTCAATTAACAGCAGCAGGACGAGCAGAGTTCATTCCAATTGCTAGTAACAAAACAGTTGAGGGGAGAAGTTCTAATAGAAGAATTGAAATGATACTTTCTCCTAATTTGGATGATTTATTTAAATTACTTGAAGAATAACATGAAGAATTTACCATTAATCTTATTTTGTTTAATCGCTTTTTTTTTAATTAAGAAGCGCTTTTTTGATAATACTGATTATAAAAGCATGCTAGATGAAGGAGGAGTTATTATTGACGTTCGTTCTGAAGCAGAATTTTATTCTGGCCATATACAGAATTCAATAAATATTCCACTTGGCGAATTAGCTTCAAAGATTATGCAGTTTAAAGACAAAGATCAACCAATTATCACTTGTTGTGCTTCAGGAATGAGAAGTGCTGGTGCTGCAAAAATATTTTCTGCAAAAGGATACAGTAATGTTGTAAATGGGGGTGGATGGTCAAGCTTAGAGAACAAGCTTAATAAATAAAAGAGAATCACAAAATGAGACATTTTTTAGATTCAGATGTCTGTATTTAAGTTTAAAAAATTTTCAATTGTACAATCTAAATCAGCTATGAAAGTTGGCACTGATGGTGTACTTTTAGGTAGTTGGGTTAATTGTCAAAGTGCAAAAAAAATTTTAGATATTGGTGCTGGTACAGGTCTCATTTCGTTAATGTTAGCGCAAAGAAATAATGAGTGTAATATAACTGCAGTAGAAATAGATAAAGAAACATCAGAGGAAGCAAACATAAATATTAATAACTCAAAATGGAGAGATAGAATTTCAATTATAAATATTAATATTAATAATTTTATAACTTCAGATAAGTTTGATTTTATTGTTTCTAACCCTCCTTATTTCCCAGCTAACTTTTCTAAAAATAAAAGAGCTATTGCTAGACATACTAACTTATTGTCTTTTCAAGATTTAATTAGAACTACAGTAAAATTACTTTCTAGTAAAGGGATATTTGCAGTAATATTGCCAAAAATAGCTGAGGCTATTTTTTGTAAAACTGCTGACGCAAACAAATTGTTTTTAATTAGAATTTGTCAAGTTAAGGGGCAAAAAAATTCGGATATCAAGCGAGTTCTTTTAGAGTTTTCATTTGAAAAATCTTCCTTAGACTCTGATTCTTTAGTAATTGAAGAATCACGCCATATATACACTAATAAATATATTGACCTATGTCAAGATTTTTATTTAAATATGTAATGTCTATTATCTTTTTCTCGAAAATTGCTTAATAGCTAGATAAATGAACAGTAAGAGTAGCACCTAAGCCGAAAGTACCCGACTTTATAACTTCATCGACTGTATTTCCTGAAGAATCTGTTCCTCCATCTTTAGTAGTTTGAGTAGTTAAATTGTAACCTAATGTTGGATTTAATGACACATAATCATTTAACGAAATTGCATAACCAGCCGAAATATTTATAGCATTTCTTTTTGGAAATTCTGTATCGTCATAGCTCCCAGCACTATCATCTAAGGTTATTGTTGCTAAAGCGTATGATAATTGTGTCCATACTCCAGACTCACCAAAGTAATATCTTATTCCCGGGCTGATAACTAGTTCACTTTCACTATCATCATAATCAATAAAGCCCATTGCTAATGGGTCACTTGCATATTCAACTGTAGTTGATTTAGATTGATAGTTTAACCCCAACCCTACTGCTAATCCGTCAATAACGAAATAAGCACCACCAAATTCTAATTGAAATTCACTTTGAGCGTATTTATCATAAACATCACTAAATTCTGCGTCTACAAGTGCTCCAGAGTTATTAATATAACCCCCTAAACCTTCCCATGAATTAATATTTTGTGATTTGAAACCAGTACTTCCCATTTCCATAAGAAAAATTCCTTGTTCATATTCAACTTGTCCTATAAGACTAAAGCTAAACATTATAGCTACTAATAATGTATTTATTTTTTTCATTTCTTTTTTTTTTAAACATACAAAATTTATTTAACATAATACTTTATCTCATGTAGCCCAACTTTAATTTTTTATCTTTGAAAATCAAAAACACTAATTATTATGAAAAAGATTCTTTATATATTTATCTGTCTCCCTCTTTTTTTTTCTTGTGATGACAATAAGAGTAATCAAGATAGCGCAAATGTTAACGAAATAATTGAAAAACAGTTAGTAGGCTTTAGTCTGACTACTAAAAACACTGAATTGACATCTGAAAGCGGAACAAATGTAGATATCAGCAATATGATAGTTGCAGATGTGGTTAAAGGTTCAATTATAAGGTTTGATTATAAAAATATGGATTTTACTCTAGATAACACACAAGAGGGTGCTTTAAATTTTTATTCAAATAACTTGGAGCTTTATTGTGTAGCTAGCTCAGAAATATCTACAATGAGTATGCCTCCAAACGGTATGGGGCCAACGAATCATTTTAATGGAGATACGATTGTAATTAAAGAAATGACTTTAATTACAATTGATTCAGTTAAGTTTGTTGTAAATAATTTTCAGTATGAGAGCGAGTAACATATACTTGGTGTTTATTTTACAAAGAAGTAACCTCTCATAATTCCACTATGGCCGGGATATGTACACATAAATTCATAGTTTCCTTTGCTTGGCGCTTTAAATTCTAATGTAACTGTTTGTCCTGGGTCTGCTAAATCTGATGCCGCTATAATATCTGAACTATTTGAGATAAACTGCTTAGTAGGTCCCGCTGTCACACATTCTGCAGCCACGGCCTTTCTTTTGCCATAATTAACAAATACAATATTATGTAGCATTGAAGGGTCAATTCCATCGTTAACAAGCTTAATTCTTACCCAGCTTCCTTCCTTAACAGAAATATTAGTTAAATCATATTTCATTTCAGGCATTGTATTTCCTAATGCTTTGACAGTAAACTCTTCCCAATTTTTTGTTACTTCTGTAGCTTCAACTATTTGAGTTTCTATTTCTACATTAGATTCAGTTTCTTTCTTGTCTGATCCACAAGAAAATAGTAATACAGCAATTAATGAATATGCTATTGATGTTGTAATTTTTTTCATTTTGATATTTTTAAATTATAGTGCAAAAATAAACAGAATTTTTATATTGTATAATATTTTTAATAAATAATTATACAAAAATTAATATCTTCTTTAAAAAATCAAATTAATTTAATTAATGTTAACCAAGCGAATAAAATAGTCTTCTATTTTATCTTATCTATTGCTTGTCTGTAATTGTCTATTGCAACAAAGTAATCAGGGTCTTCCAAAACATTTACATCACAAATCTTTTCTGCTCTTTTAATTAGTTTAACACAATCAGCAGAGAGATGTCGTAGGTGTATCATTTTACCTCTTTTTTGATATCGTTCAGCAAGTTTATTAAGCGTGTCTATTGCTGATTGATCTGCAACTCTTGATTCAGCAAAATCAATAACTACTTCTTTCGGATCTTCCTTTACATCAAACTTTGAATTAAATAATTCTATAGATCCAAAAAAAAGTGGGCCATAGATTTCGTAATGCTTAATACCATGTTTGTCAATATTTTTTCTTGCTCTAATAAGTAATGAGTTTTCCCATGCGAATACTAATGCTGATACAATAACACCAGCAAATACTGCAATGGCTAGATCAAAAATTACAGTAAGTACCGTTACAAGTATTATTACTAAGATATCAGCAAGAGGCACTTTATTTAAGATCTTAAAAGTATTCCATGCAAATGTTCCAATAACTACCATAAACATAACTCCAACTAGCGCTGCTATAGGTATCATTTCAATATAGTTTGAAGCAAATAAAATAAATACCAATAAAGCTATGGCTGCTGTTATTCCAGATAATCTACCCCGTCCTCCTGATTTTATATTAATAATTGACTGTCCAATCATTGCACATCCTCCCATACCCCCAAAGAAACCATTTAAAATATTTGCCGATCCCTGTGCTATACACTCTTTATTGCCATTACCTCTTGTTTCTGTAAGCTCATCAATTAGGTTCAATGTCATTAGTGATTCTATTAATCCAATTGCTGCTAAAATAAGTGCATATGGTGTAATGAAAATTAGTGTTTTAAAATTTAACGCTATGATAGGAAAATTAAATGTAGGTAATCCTGCTTTAATCCCATCGCCTCCAAGTGAAACAATAAATGATTTGACAGTTTGAGTCTCTATGTCTCCAAATATAACAATTATTGAAACCGTAATAATTGCGACTAGAGCTTCAGGAATTTTTTTTGTTATTTTAGGTAAAACAAACATTATTAGCATTGTTAAGCCTACTAATGCTAACATACTATACATAGCAGTCCCTACAAGCCAATTGTCACCGGATTTAAACATTCCAAGTTGAGAGGTAAAAATTACAATTGCTAAACCATTTACAAAACCCATCATTACAGATTTTGGTATCATTCTTACAAACTTACCCATTTTTGTTACTCCAGCTAAAATTTGAAATAAGCCAGCAAGAATTAAAGTGGCAAATAAAAACTGAATCCCCATCATTGCACCATCTGGCCCCATAGTATTCCCCTCTTTTACTAAACTTACCATTACAACTGCTAAAGCACCTGTTGCACCAGAAATCATTCCTGGTCTACCTCCAAAGATTGCAGTAACTAACCCCATAATAAAGGCTCCATATAGACCAATAATCGGAGAAATACCTGCAACAAATGCGAAAGCAACTGCTTCAGGAACAAGCGCAAGAGCAACAGTTATACCAGATAAAATGTCATTTTTTATTGTTCCTTCTGCCGGGCGAGTAAATTTAAAATATGATTTCATTATTTTAATTTTTTGAAGCGGCGAACATAGTTAATCATATTAATCTAAAGCATATAAATTTTATAAAATAAAATTTTTGCTAAAAATTATTTATTTTGATAGTGTAGTTTTAAAAGTAACAAATCCTTACTTTATAAAATTAAAAAGCCTTCTTGAAAGAAAAAAAACTAAGGTTTTTTAGTAAATATTAAAAACTATATCCAAACTTTAGTTGAAAATCGAGTGGGAAACCTGGTCCAACTAAATAATATCCAACAGTTTCAAAGGCATAACCAAGTTCTGAATAAGCTTGATATTCATCTGTATAATTATTTATTGGGGGGCTCCAAACCGCAAAGCCTAATGTTGTCTCAAAAACGAAACCTCCACTTGCTGTATACTTATAGCCAAACCCAATTCCACCTCCAACTGTAGTGAATGTTGATTTTTCAAATATATCATAAGTTTCCCCACCATGTTCAAATGTTGTTACAAAACCATCTAAATTATCTAATACATTACTAAAAAAACCAACTCCAGCTTTTGCTTGAAAAAAAGCACCTTTCTCGTTATCATCCGCAAAATAATATCTATAAAAGCCTTCAAGTCTTGGCCCTTTCCAATTTACTAAATAGTAACTTAAATTTGCTCCAGTAGTCATTTTGTCTGCGAAGCCATGTTCTAATTGTACTCTTACTTTTGTATTAAATAGTCCAAAACCTCCAGTTAATGAATTGCTTTGGGCTGAAGTGCTTAAAGATATAGTTGCCACAAAAAATAGTGTAAATAATTTTTTCATTTTTTTTACAAATGTATTTTTTTTATCAAATTCATGAAAGAAAAAATTAAAATTTATATGACGTAGCCTAAAAATATCTATCTATTAAGAAGGTGCAAGTACCCATCTAAGAATATATGTGAAACAAAACTAATTTAGGGATATTGTATAATAATTCTTAAATTTGAAGACTATTAAAATAATAAGATGAAAAAACTACTACTTATATTACTATGCTTACCTATAATTGTGTTTGGGCAGGAGTGGATAAGAATATATAATAATATAAATGAGAATTTTCCTGCAGTTTCAAATATTCAACAAACATTTGATTCGAATTTTATTGATTTCACAGGAATTGGTTTAATGAAAATTGATACTAATGGAGATACATTATGGAACAAAGATTATTCATTTTTGGACTTCCCCATAGAATATGGTATCCAGACTTCAGATGGAGGCTATATTTTATCTAACTTCTTTTCTTTATATAAATTAGACAATCTTGGAAATATTCAATGGACAAAACCTGATTCAACT
>NYTT01000059.1 GCA_002683775.1 Flavobacteriales bacterium | reverse complement strand
TTGTTCCTGAATTAATATTAAATGATGTAATTTCACCTTCATGTGACCTAAAAAAAACTGTAGAGTCCTTAACATAGACATACGACAAACCATCAACTCGTTTCAACCCATCTAATTTAGAATTTCTTATTAGAGTTCCTTTTTTTTTATCAAATGCTCTATATCCAATTTTACCTTTATCTTCGTATTTTCCAAGTATGCTATAAAACTCTGAATCATAAAAATAGTTTGTTGGTTTTGGTCCAAGCTCAGTATCACGACTTTCAAAAGTAAAATTTTGTGTGTATTCAAAGTTTGTGAGATCAATTTCTCCAAATGAGAATTGGCAAATTTCATCAGATTTATTATATATAGATTCAGAAAAATGATTTAAAAGTACCATAATTTTATCACCAATTTTCCATGAACTTAAAACATGTCTGGTGTCGAAAGGATAATTTTTTATATCTTTTTCTAACCACCCAGACAAACTAGAATCAAAATAAATTAATCTTGGATACGAATTAAATAATCCCTGCCCCCCATAACTAAATACAATATTATTATGTAGAAATAATTCTCTGTTGAAATTATGTCCTCCATATAAACTATTAGAAATCTTAGATACATTTGTGTTTTCGCCTAAAGAAATTTCAAAAAGATGAAGAGTCCCGTTTGGATTGTAATAAAGTATGGAATCGTTTTTAAATACGATACTACTAAAAAAATTTGATCTAAAATTTAGTATTTCCTCATCTATATCAAATGCTTTAATTTGTTTGTGAATTTCTAGAGTGTCAATGATTTTAGGATTTATTGAAACTACTTTAAATACACATAATACACATAAGCATATTAGTGCTATTTTTTTTCTAATCATTTTGTAAATTTACTCTTTTTTTTGAAAATTTTATAGGTGTATTAATGTGTATTCACACGACATTTCTTTTTTAATAGCATTTTATGTAAAAACAACTTAAATTTGAAATGTACAATATTTGAAATACCTTTTGATATTAATGTATATACTAAAGTAAGATATGAGTCAGACTGAGGATTCTTTATTTGATATTTACAATACAATTGTTAAAGAAAAATTATTACTAGAATTTAACAAACAAACAAAAAAAATGGAAAAACAAAATAAGCACCAATATAAATCTACACTCGAAAAATGGGAGTACGCTCTTTATAGGATTCGAGGTGGTAAAAGTAAGAATAGCTATTAATAAAGTATAATACTAAATGACTATTTTTTCATATTTATTACATCAATCTGAGATGATAATATTATCATTTTTTACGCTCTTAATATCGGTTTTATTATCAAGTATTTTTGTACCAATTTTTAGAAAATTTGCATTGGAAAAAGATATAATTGCCGTCCCCTCAATAAGAAGATCTCACACTAATAAGATACCTGTTCTAGGTGGTGTATCTATTTATTTTGTTTTATTTTTCACTATTCTTATTATAAGTCAATACTTAATACTTGTAATAGAAACAGAAAGGTTTATTCAATTATACTATTTTAGTTTTGCTTCATCAATACTTTTCTCTGTTGGATTAATTGATGACGTGTACGGATTAAAACCTCGTATTAAACTATTTTTTCAATTACTTGCATCCTACGTACTAATTTGTATTACAGATAATTTAATAATAGATAGTATGTACGGTTTGTTTGGAATTTTTAAATTATACCCTATAATTAGTTGCCCTCTTACTATTTTTATTTTTATTGTTTTTGTAAATATGTTAAACCTTATTGATGGCATTGATGGCCTTGCTTCGGGCATATCTATTGTAGCCCTTGCTTTTTTTGGAATAATCTCTTTTTTATCAAATAATAATGTGTCTCTTATCCTGAGTATTGCTGGACTTGGGAGCCTACTTCCTTTTTTTTACTATAACGTCTATTCAGCTAAAAAAATCTTTCTTGGTGACAATGGATCACTATTATTAGGAATTCTTTTAATTTATTTAACATTAGATTTTCTTTCGTTTGATACTACTGGTATTTTGTTAATTGGTAACAATAAGATTCTTTTACTAATGTCTTTATTTTCATATCCATTGGTTGACACAATGAGAATCTTCATAGTTAGAATTTTAAGAAAAAAAAGCCCCTTTTCTGCAGATAAAAATCATATTCATCATCATCTACTTCGTTTAGGTTATTCCCACAAGAAAGCCTCCACTTTTATTTTAATGTATACATGTTCAATAATAATTATCTCACTTTTTTTTATGAAGCAAAATATTAATATATCATTTGTAATATTATTAATACTATCAGTTACAATGATTTGTTTACCTACTTTTTTAACAAAAAATGAAAGTGGTTCTATAGGTTTCCTAAAAAAAAATTGAGTGAAATTTTTGAGTGTACTTAATCGCTATTAAAAAACAAAAGTTCCTTGGTTGCAATCACCGTTTAACTCCAGAGATTAATTCTATTGTGTTGGTCAGTAATCTTTTACGAAAAAATAAAAAGGAGGTCAAAAAATGACCTCCTTTCTAATATAGCTCCCCCTCTAGGACTCGAACCTAGGACCCTCTGATTAACAGTCAGATGCTCTAACCAGCTGAGCTAAGGAGGAATGTTTTTCAAAACGGCTCCAAAAATATAAAGAATGACTTAAATAATACAATATATTTGCAAAAAAAAAAAATGAATTTATTAGTTGTTGGTACAGTCGCTTTTGATGCTATTGAAACTCCTTTCGGAAAAACAGATAAAATAATAGGTGGCGCAGCTACATACATTTGCCTTTCATCATCTTTTTTTACAAACAAATTAAATTTAGTATCAGTTGTAGGCGAAGACTTTCCAAAAGATGCTATCAAGATGTTACAAAATAAGTCAGTAAACACCAGTGGATTACAAATAAAGAAAGGTGAAAAAACATTTTTTTGGTCGGGAAAATATCATAATGATATGAATAGTCGTGATACTTTAGATACACAGCTTAATGTTCTTGAAAATTTTAATCCTGTTGTACCTGTAGATTTTAATGATTCTGAATTTTTAATGCTTGGCAATTTAATGCCTTCAATTCAAAAGAAGGTTTTAGATCAAATGAAAAAAAGACCTAAATTAATTGTATTAGATACAATGAATTACTGGATGGATCATTTTATGGAAGATCTCAAAGAATCATTAAAAGAAGTTGATGTACTTACTATAAATGATGAAGAGGCAAGGCAATTGGCTCAAGAGCATTCTTTAGTAAAAGCCGCAAAAATTATTTTGTCAATGGGCCCAAAGTATTTAATAATTAAAAAGGGAGAACATGGCGCATTGTTATTTAATCATCAGGAAATCTTTTTTGCCCCAGCACTTCCTCTTGAAGATGTTTTTGATCCCACTGGAGCTGGGGATTCCTTCGCTGGCGGATTTATTGGATACCTAGCAAAAACTAATGACACGTCATTTGAAAATATGAAGCGAGCAGTTATTCATGGTTCTGCGATGGCATCATTTTGTGTAGAGAAATTTGGAACGCAAAGATTAACAGAGATAAGTCAAGCAGATATCGATGCAAGAATTAATGACTTTACTAATTTAGTTAAGTTCTAAAATATTATTTTAAAATAGAGTATTATCATTATTCGCTACATAATTTTCATACCAAGTATCTTTGTGTAGGATATTAGATTCAGCTGCCTTAACCGCTAAATAATCGCATCTTTCATTTTCTTTGTTATTGGCATGCCCTTTAACCCAAATAAATGATACTTTTTGTTTTTTGTATATTTTTAAAAATCTAATCCACAAATCAGGATTTTTCTTTTTTTTAAATTTAGTTTTTTCCCATCCAAAAACCCATTTTTTTTCAACGGCATCAACAACATATTTAGAATCTGAGTAAACTAATATATCAGAATGTTCTTTTTTTACATTTTCTAAAGCTACAATGACTGCTAACAGCTCCATTCTATTATTAGTTGTTAACTCAAACCCCTTAGAAAATTCTTTTCGGAAACCTCCTTTAATCATCACTATACCATAACCTCCGTTACCAGGGTTCCCCTTGGCAGATCCATCAGTATAAACTATAATTGACATTATTTCAGTAATATTTTTTCAATTACCTTAGGGAAATATTCAAACTCTAAAGAGCGAATCTTTTTTTCAAGACTATCAATCGAATCAGTTTTAGAAACGTGACATTTTTTTTGTAAAATAACCTCTCCTTCGTCATAATTTTGATTTACAAAATGAATGGTTATACCGCTCTCTTTTTCTTTGTTATCTAAAACACTTCTATGTACTTTTTCCCCATACATTCCTTTACCTCCATATTTGGGAAGAAGTGATGGATGAATATTTATGATTTTATTGTTGTATTTAGAGATCATTTTAGCTGGGATCTTTAACAAAAAACCTGCAAGAATAATATAATCAATATTATGTTGCTTTAATGAAGAATATAATTGGTTAAAGCAAGTCAAATCTTTTTTTGAAATGTAATTAACTCGTATATTGTGCTGTTTAGCTCTTTTCACTATGCCTGCATTTTTATTGTTCGTGTAAATACAAGCAATATTTATTGTTTTAGAATTTAAAAAATATTTATAAATATTTTCGGCATTGCTACCAGAACCTGAGCCGAAAATCGCTATTTTTTTCACGTAATTTTTTTTTTCAAATTTAGTATAAACATCTAGATGTTAAAATAGAAAATAATATTATTTGCAATTTCTTTAATTTATAGTTTAATTTGCAACTTATTAATTAAAAAATAAATCATGTCTGATATAGCAGAAAAAGTAAAAGCAATTATTGTTGAGAATTTAGGTGTTGATGCAGGAGAAGTTTCAAATGAAGCAAGTTTTGCAAACGATTTAGGAGCAGATTCATTAGATACAGTAGAGCTAATAATGGAATTTGAAAAAGAATTTGATATTCAGATACCTGATGATAAAGCAGAAGCAATTGCTACTGTAGGAGATGCTGTAGAGTTTATTGAAGGCGCAAAAGCATAAATATAATGTGTAGTAGACGAGTAGTTGTTACTGGAATAGGAGCCTTAACACCATTAGGAAACAATCTACAAGACTATTGGCAGTCGTTAAAATCCGGTGTTAGTGGCGCTGACAATATCACTCATTTTGATGCCTCTAATTTTAAAACTCAATTTGCTTGCGAATTAAAAGAGTTTAATGTTACAGATTTTATTGATAGAAAAGAGGCTCGTAAAATGGATAAGTTTAGTCAGTACGCTTTAGTTGTTGCTGATGAAGCCATCAAGTCTTCGAAGTTAGATGTTAATTCTATAGATTCTGATAGAGCTGGTGTAATTTGGGGTTCAGGAATAGGAGGAATGGAAACTTTTTTTAAAGAATCTTCAGGCTTCGCCACTGGAACTGGTTTGCCTAGATTTAGTCCCTTTTTTATTCCTAAATTAATTTCAGACATACCAGCAGGACATATTTCAATAAAGTATAAATTTAGAGGTCCTAATTTTACAACTGTATCTGCTTGTGCCTCTTCAACTAATGCAATAATCGATGCATTTAACTACATTAAGTTAAACAAAGCTGATATTTTTATAGCTGGCGGTTCTGAAGCCTGTATTTTTGAGCCTGGAATAGGTGGTTTTAATGCTATGATGGCACTATCAACTAGAAATGAAGATCCTAAAGCCGCCTCACGACCATTTGATAAAGATAGAGATGGTTTTGTGATGGGGGAAGGAGGAGGAGCACTAGTACTTGAAGAATATGAGCATGCAGTTAATAGAGGTGCGCCAATTTATGCTGAACTTGTAGGTGGTGCTCTTACAGCTGATGCACATCATATTACCGCACCACACCCTGAAGGAAAGGGCGCGCAAAATGTAATGAAACATGTAATTGAGGAAGCTGATATTAGTGTAAATAATGTAGATTACATTAATGTTCATGGTACCTCCACTCCACTAGGAGATGTTGCAGAGATTAAGGCAATAACAAATTTGTTTGGAGATCATGCATATAACTTAAATATTAGCTCAACAAAATCTATGACCGGACACCTTTTAGGAGCTGCGGGTGTTATTGAAGCTATTGCATGTATAATGGCTGTTAAGAATGATGTTATCCCGCCTACTATTAATCATAAGACTCAAGACCCTGAAATAGATAGTAAATTAAACCTTACGCTTAATAAATCTCAGCATAGAGTGGTTAATTATGCGATTAGCAATACTTTTGGATTTGGGGGTCACAATGCATCAGTACTATTTAAAAAGTATAAATAATAAGTATTTTTAGAGCAATATTATCGTATATTTCTTTTAAAGAAAAGAGAGAAAATACTATAGCCAGTGTATTATCCAAAAGTTCCTACAAT
>NYTT01000058.1 GCA_002683775.1 Flavobacteriales bacterium | reverse complement strand
ATTTGGTTAAAGAGCACAGATGATCTTATTTATAATACGGTAACATTCATAGATGGCTGGCAAATGGGTGTGATTTACTATTTTGTAAAATTCATACCTATAATTATATTAATATTGACTATAATCCACTTAAGAAAAAAAGGGATAGAAAAAAACAAGTTCATAAAATTAAGCTTTCTTTTAATAACAGCAATCTTGTCAGTCGTAATAGTTTATTCTGAAAATCGGGGCCATATGGTTTCTCAGGGTATATTAATTGTATATATGTTATCAAATTATTTCCCCAGTAACAAAAAATTATTGTCAACATCTATATATATAATACTTATATTTGGTGTTATTTTTTCTACATCATATAGGCTTTCAAATACAAATGAAATTAATGTAAAATCTGCTTCGGTTATAACTGAATTTTATTCAGGAAATGCTGGAATGACTTTTCTGGACTCTTATTTAAGTGGCCCTTCAAGTGTTGCGCAGGGTTTAAAAGCATATAGTCTTTATAAAGAAAATTGGAGTTACAGAACTCTCCTCAATGATATAATAATAAATACACAGGTTCTTAATCAAATTTCTTATAGAATTTTTGACACTAACTTATTAAAAGATAGAACAAGTGTTTATTATGCAAATGTTATTACTGGTGGTAAAATACCTCCTTTAATTTTATCAGGATATATATATGCTGGGTTTTTATTTTCGCCAATATTTGGAATGATAGCTGTTTTTTTAGCATTAAGATTTGAAGATTATTCAAAAAACTATTTTAAAGATGATATTTTTATGCATTTTTGTTGGCTTTATATTTCCATTAGATTTTCATTCTTTCTTGGACTTAGTATCTCAGTACTTTACGGCTTATTTGCAACATATTTTCTTCCTATGTGGTTAGTATTTAAATTAAATAATAAGTAGAAATTACAATAAATAATTAAAAAAATAAGACGTTTTAATAAAGGCAACTTTTTTAAAATAATTGTATAACATAAAAAAATAATAATTGAAAACAGAAGTTGTAACTATAGGTTTAGGGTATATCGGATTACCTACCTCCGCATTAATAGCATCTCATGGGACAAATGTTCTAGGGGTAGATATTAATCAAAAAGTTGTTAACACAATTAATCAAGGAAAAATTCATATCGTTGAACCCGAATTAGATCAAATTGTATCCAAAGCAGTTGCAGAAGGTTTTTTTAGAGCATCTACAAAACCAAAAGCTGCAGATGTTTATCTTGTAGTAGTACCTACGCCTTTTAAAGGAAATCATGAGCCAGATATTTCTTTTGTTGAGGCTGCAACCAAAGGACTTATTCCACTTTTGAAGAAAGGAGATTTGTATATCATAGAATCTACCTCACCTATTGGTACAACAGAAAAAATGGAAAAATTAATATACTCTACAAGACCTGAACTAGAGGGGGCTATTTATATCGCGTACTGTCCTGAAAGAGTGTTGCCAGGAAATGTCATGCATGAACTCGTTGAGAATGATCGTGTTATAGGAGGCTTAGATGAAGCTTCTACTCAAAAAGCGATCTCATTTTACAGAAAGTATGTAAAGGGTGAGTTGCATGCAACAAATGCTCGTACTGCAGAGATGTGTAAATTGGTAGAAAATTCTTCTAGAGACTCTCAAATAGCCTTTGCTAACGAGCTTTCTATAATATGTGATAAGGCCGATATTAATGTATGGGAATTAATCAATTTGGCAAATAAACACCCAAGAGTAAATATCTTACAACCTGGCTGTGGAGTAGGAGGACATTGTATTGCTGTGGATCCTTACTTTATTGTTTCTGAATATCCAGCAGAGTCAAAAATGATTGGTACAGCAAGAGAGGTTAATAATTACAAGTCTTTTTGGTGTGCAGAGAAAATTCAAAACGAAAAACTTCAATTTGAATTAAAACACGGCAGAAAACCAAAAACTGCTTTAATGGGCTTAGCTTTTAAACCAAATATTGATGATTTAAGAGAATCTCCAGCTAAATACATAGCTCAAAAGGTTTTACAAAGATCAAATAATGAAACTCATTTTATTGTGGAGCCAAATATTGAGAAGCATAACGTGTTTAAACTAACCGATTTTAAAATTGCAGTAAAAGAGGCCGATATTATAGTATTTTTAGTTGCACATAAAGAATTTAAGAATATTGATATAGATTCGAATACAGTGATCCTAGATTTTTGTGGAATACAAAATTGAATAATGTTTTTCAAGTTTAGATAGTTTAAATTATGCTATACAATATTATAAGAAATACCAATGATTTTAAAGGGTTAAAAAATGATTGGGAGCGAATAGAAAAAAAATGTCAAAATAGTACTTATTTTTCAACATATCGTTATTGCTATTCTTGGTTTATTCATTTACAAAATATAGAGGACAAATTATTTATTGTTACAGTTACTAATAACAATAAAATTATCGCAATTGCTCCATTTCTTATTAGAAAAGTCAACGGAAAATTACTCAAAAAAAGAGTTCTTCAATTTATAAGTAATGGCGACTATGCAGACTTATTAATAGAAAATAATCAAGATATTAAAAATAGTAATATAGTCTCAAAAATCTTTGATGCTTTGCATGAAAATGATAAAGAATGGGACGAAATCAATTTAACACATATTGGCCAAAACTCAGTTTTAATTCATTTCTTGCTTAAAAGTAAATACAATAAGAACCTAGAATATTTAATCGAAAATCCATTTATTGATTTTTCTAAATTTCAAGATTATAATACTTATTCCAAAAAATTTAAAATTAAAAAAATAAATCAGTACAAAAATAAACTTGACAAGGCTATTAGATATAAAGTAATATTAACGAGCGATAATGTAATAAATTCTATATCAAAAATTCATTTAGCTCAAAAAAATCATTCAAACTTAAATAGTACTAAAAAAAGACATTCTCATTTTGAAAATAAACAATACATAAAATTTTTAAACGAACTATACAATAAGAACAGTGATGTATTGACTTATTTAATCGTGGATACTGACAAAAATAATGAAATAATGTGCTATTTCACTGGCTATATACATAAAAATAAATTTCATTCAGTCAGTACTGCAATAAATCCAAAATATAACCATTTAAGTATAGGAAGAATTTTCAATTTTTTAATTTTTCAAAAAAACTATAATGATAAAAAGTGGGATTTTTTTGATATGGGAGCAGGTAGATACGAATGGAAGTTTGAATTAACAAATTCATTTAATTTATTGTACACATTCAATTTTGAAAATTTTAAATCTAAGAAAATGAAATTTCTTAGTAAAGTTGAAAAAATATTAAGAGTAATAAAGCAAATCCTAAAAAATTGATATTTATAATCTTAGATTTTTAAAATGGAAGAAATATTTAATAAAATCAGGAAATATGGTATCTCTGGTGTTTTAGATTATTTCATTTATAATGTTATTAAAACTCATTGGCATAGTATTCATTATTTAAAATCTAGTCTCAATTATGAACAAATTAGTAATAAGTTAGACTATTTTGATTTTAAAGTCCAAGAACTCAATTACGAAGACTTCCTTTTAGGTGATCCAAACGAGTTTACACCAAGAAAATTAAAAATTATTAAAGAACGACTATATGATAATTCTTACCGATGCTATGGATTTATTGATAATAATACACTAGCATACTCAACTTGGATTTCTTTAAAAAAAATAGGAATACCTATTGTTAAAGAAAGTATTAATTTATTAGACAACGAAGGTTTTCTAGAGGACTCTTATTGTCATCCTTTATATAGAGGTAAAGGATTGCACAGTAAATTTAATTTATATAGAATGATGAAAATACATAAACTTGGAAAAAAAAATTGTTTAGTTTTTGTATTTAAAGGAAATGTTGCAGCATTAAAAGTCCAACAGAAATATGGTTTTATTGATCTTGGATATTTCAGGGTTGGAAAAATTTTAGGTTTTACTTTCAATACCCTTAATAAAAAGAAGATGGATATATTGTTTGAATTATATAATAATTAAAGCATAATAATATAAAAAATTACAAGAAATTAATATCAAGTAAAAAAAATGTTATTTAACTCAATCGACTTTGCAGTTTTCCTTCCTATAGTATTTTTACTTTATTGGTTTGTTTTAAACAAAAATTTAAAACTTCAAAATGCTTTAATAGTTGTAGCAAGTTACGTCTTTTACGGATGGTGGGATTGGAGATTCTTATCTTTAATAATTTTTAGTACAGTAGTCGATTATTTAGTTGGTAAGAAGCTAAGAATTGAAGAGAATCAATCAAAAAGAAAAGTGTTATTATGGACAAGTGTCATTGTAAATCTTGGCTTTTTAGGATTTTTTAAATATTATAACTTTTTTTTAGAAAACTTTATTGATGCTTTTAGTTTATTTGGAATGCAGATTAATAACAATAGTCTTAACATTATTCTGCCTGTTGGAATTAGTTTCTATACCTTCCAAACTCTAAGTTATACAATTGATGTTTACAAAAGGAAGTTAGAACCCACACAAGACTTTATTGCTTTCTCTGCCTTTGTATGCTTCTTCCCTCAGCTTGTAGCTGGACCTATTGAAAGAGCTACACATTTACTTCCACAGTTTTATAAAAAAAGAATCTTTGAATACCAAAAAGCAGTTGACGGAATGCGTCAGATACTATGGGGGTTATTTAAAAAAATAGTGATTGCAGATAATTGTGCTCATTTTGCTAATGAGATATTTAATAGTTCAACGGAAATGAACGGAAGTACATTAGTACTTGGTGCTATATTCTTTACATTTCAAATATATGGAGACTTTTCTGGTTATTCTGATATAGCTATTGGTACATCTAGGCTCTTTGGGTTTGACTTAAAACAAAACTTTGCAGCACCTTACTTTTCAAGAGATATTGCAGAGTTTTGGAGACGGTGGCATATTTCATTAAGTACATGGTTTAGAGACTACTTATACATACCTCTAGGTGGTAGTTGGGGTGGCACTTGGATGAAAGTAAGAAATACTTTTGTGATTTTCTTAGTTAGTGGGTTTTGGCACGGAGCTAATTGGACTTTTATAATTTGGGGAGCTTTAAATGCCATTTATTTCTTACCTCTATTATTAACAAATAATAACAGAAGGAATTTAGATGTTGTAGCTAATGGTAAATTATTGCCATCGATAAGAGAGTCATTAGCAATGCTAACAACATTTACATTAACCGTTTTTGCATGGATTTTTTTTAGAGCAAATGATGTTGAACACGCACTAAGCTACATTAGTGAAATTCTTTCCCCGTCTATTTTTACAAATCCGATAATCGGTATTGAAGACTCTGTAAATAAAATAATAATTCTTTTAACTGTTTTTCTAATAATCGAATGGAAAGGAAGGGGAAATCAATACGCAATTGCTAATTTAGGTTCAAAATCAAGTCAAGCAATTAGGTTTGCAATATATTATATAATTGTTTTTGTAATTTTTTGGTTCGGAGGTAAAGAACAAGAATTTATTTATTTTCAATTTTAATTTTATGAGAAAGTTTCTTGTTAATATATTAATATTTATTGTATTTGGATATTTTATCGGTGAATTTTCAATTAGAGTCTTGAAACTTGGTATTAATATTCCTGAGATGTATCAAGATACAAATGGACTTATTAAAAATTTCCCAAATCAAACAGGTTATTATTTAAATGGAAACAAATGGAGTGTTAATAAATTTGGAGAATTTGGATATGAACCAAAATCCTTGGACTCATTAATTACTGTTATTGGCGATTCTTTTATCGAAAATATAATGAATCCAAATGAATGTGATCAAGCCTATTTGCTATCCATGAGAACTAATAGTTATAATTTTTATCCTAGTGCAAGAAGTGGTGCAAATTTAATTGAGTTTATGGAAATGACTAAATCATTAACTCATTTGAATCCCGTAAAACAAATCTTATATGTACACGATAGTGATTTTTCAAATAGTATCAGAGAAATTAAACATGAAAATAAGACTTTTCAATGGTCTATAAGATCCAATAATATTTCCTACCCTCAATTTTTAGAAAATAAAATAAAAAAGGTATTATATAATTTTCAATTCATGTATTATATATATCGAAACTATATAATTAGTAATGAAAACTCTTCTAAAATTAAAATAGATGATAATAAATTAAACATTGACTATAATAAGATTCAAAAACTATTAGACTTTATTAATAAAACCTACATTACGGATAATATCATTATTGTTTTTAGTCCTAATAGTGATAAAGGTTTAATTGAAATGGTAATGAAAAATAATTTTCAGACTATAATTTTAAAAACAGATGATATAAAGACATGGGAGTTTCCAAATGATTCCCATTGGACATGTTTTGGCCATGAAGAAGTAGCAAAACAAGTTTCGCATGGCCTAAAGCTGAAACTGACAGAGTCTAATTATAAAAATAGCCCATATTGATGCAACCGGTGAGTCAAAGGGTAAAAAAAGGCATAATTTGGAGTGCAATTGAAAAATTTGGTGTTCAAGGGATACAGTTTGTATTAACAATAATATTAGCACGTCTGCTTGAGCCAACTGATTATGGTCTAATTGCACTTGTGTTAGTTGTTGTAAATATATTATCAATTATTAACGAAACTGGTTTAGGAGCCTCTCTTATTCAAAAAATTGATAGAGATGAGTTAGATTTTTCCTCTGTATTTGTTTTAAACATAATATTAGGAGTTTCACTTTATTTAATAGTTTTTTTATTATCGCCTTCAATAGCAATTTTTTTTAATGAAAATCAATTAACTGAATTAATTAGAGTTGTAGGTATTACATTAATTATAAATTCATTCGGAGTAGTTCAAAATACAAAGCTTATGATTAATGTTGATTTTAAAACTCAGGCTAGGGTGTCATTTCCTTCAATAATAATTTCTGGAATAATCGGAGTAGTATTTGCTTATCAAGGATATGGGGTTTGGGCTTTAGTTGCACAAATGATTAGTTTAAGTCTTGTTAATGTTTTAGTAATTTGGTTATTAGTTAAATGGCGTCCACTTTTAAGTTTTTCATTTAAAAGAATTAAACCACTATTTAAATTCGCTTACAGACTCATTTTGGCAAGGCTTATCAACACAATTTTTAATCAAATTTATTCAGTAGTTATTGGAAAAGAATTTTTGTCTTCACAGCTAGGTTTCTACAATAGGGCTCAAAGTATAAAAAATTTAACCAGTGGTAATATAACAGGCTTAATTCAGCGAGTTTCTACACCATTATTATGTGAAACTCAAAATGATCATAGGAAGATGGGCGAGTTACTTTTGAAATTTATCATTTCAACATCTTTATTAGTTTTCCCTTTACTTTTTGGTATTTTTGTTCTTGCTGAGCCACTAGTTATATTTCTTTTATCTGAAAAATGGCTTCCTTCTGCTCCTATATTACAAATATTATGTCCCGTAGGAATACTATTTGTAATAAATACATTTAATCTAAATGTTTTTAATGCTACTGGAAACACTGGATTAGCATTAAAAAATGAAATATTAAAGAAAATTCTGTTTATTTTTATTGTTGTTATTTCCCTTTCTTACGGATTTATGGCGTTAATTGCAAGTCAAATCTTAATTGGATTTATTGAACTATTTTTTAATTCTTATTATACTAAAAAACAAATTGGTCTAACATTATTACAACAATTATCTGAATTAAAGGGTGTTCTGATAGCATCTTTTATAATGGCCTGCGTAGTAGCTTACTCAACATCATTCATAAATAGTGATATTCTTAAATTGGTTTTTGGGTTTTTTACAGGTTTGTTTACCTACTTTTTTTTATGTTGGATTTTTAATGTTAAGTACTTTCGTCAATACATGATTGTATTTTTTCAAAAGTTTCATTTTTAAGTCTATGAAAATAAGTTCTATGTTAAAATTTATATATGAAGAATTAACTATGTCAAAATGGAATATAGGTTTTACAGGCAATAGTCCTGATTTAATTTTAACTTCTAAAAAACCTAGGATAAAATATCTTAAACACGATTACAAAAATAAATGGTTTGCCGACCCATTTATTTTAAATATGACAGAAAATGAGATTGATTTATTAGTTGAGGAATACGACAATAAAATAAAAAAAGGTCGTATCGCAAAATTAGTTATAAGTAGAAATAATTTAAGACTTATATCCATGAAAATAGTTTTGGATTTAGAATCACATTTATCTTTTCCTGCAATTTATAGAGTTGATAATGAAGTTTATGTTTGTCCAGAAAATAGTCAGTCCGGTGGATATTTTAGATATACTTATGATTTTAGTTCTGAAAAGTT
>NYTT01000057.1 GCA_002683775.1 Flavobacteriales bacterium | reverse complement strand
TATTAAGTACAGAAATTATTTTGGAACTGGTGGGTATAAGTTTCAGATAATTAACAACGATTGGCAGCTTGAACCTTCTTTTTTAATTAGAAAAATGCAGTATCAACCAAATATTACAGATCTTAATGCTAGAATAATATTTTTAGAAAAAACTTGGGCAAGTTTGTCATATAGGTCAAGTGGTTCAGCAATCTTCGGCTTTGGTTTTACAAAAGGGAGTATGCATTTGTCATACTCATATGATCATACGTTTGTAGGTGAAATAATGAATTATAATTATGGCACACATGAAATCGGTATTACTTTTAGAATAGAAACAATGTCAACCCAAAGACATATAGGTTTTTGGCAGTAACTTCTATGAATAAAATTGAGCATATTGGTATTGCTGTAAAAAACATAGAAGAATCTAATATTCTATTTACAAAAATCCTAGGTCGTAAACCTTATAAATCTGAACAAGTTGATTTAGAAGGAGTGCAAACTTCTTTCTTCAAGATTGGAAAAAATAAAATTGAATTAGTAGCTGCTACAAGTGCTACTAGCCCAATCTCCAAATTTCTTAAAAAAAATAGTGAAGGAATTCATCATATTGCAATTGATGTGAGTGATATAACTGCAGAAATGAATAGATTGAAAAGGGAAGGAATACGTCTTTTAAGCGATCAACCTAAGAGAGGTGCTGATGCAAAATTAATATGTTTTCTTCACCCTAAAGACACCAACGGTGTTCTCATTGAGTTATGTCAGCAAGTATAGCTGTTAAATCTTCATCATCTTTTAAATGATGAGTATTGATTGATAATGTTTTCGCAGCTTTAATATGTTGATAAGAATCATCAATGAAAAGCACCTCATTTGCTATTAGATTATTTTCATTTAGAATAATTTGGAAGGCTTCTATATTAGGTTTCCTGTGCCCAATTTCATGAGAATAGTAAATTTTTTCAAAGAGGTTATAAAACTTATAATATTCTAAATCACCAATTTTTCTCTTAAATTCGTTTATGTGGATACTATTTGTATTACTTAATAAAAATATTTTAAATTTTGGTTTAACTTTTTGTATTGATTTTATTCTTGAATCAGGTAAATTCAAAATCATTGAATTCCATGCTTTTCTTATTTCGTTATGAGTTGTTTTATATGCTAAATTCTGTATGCCATTTAAGAATTCTTTCTCTGAAATAGCGCCTGTTTCAATTTGATCAAATAGATTATTTTGTTTCTGCTTTGAATATAAAGAGCTTGCTCTTTTGACACCAATATTTTCAAATCTATTAATTGTTTTTTGATAATTTATATTTAAAATAACACCTCCTAAGTCTAAAATTATAGCTTTTATATTTTTCATACCACAAAGTTGTACATAATTAAACAAATTTAATAGTTTTGTGCATCCTAATTTAGGAGGGCCCATAGCTCAGCTGGTTAGAGCACTTGACTCATAATCAAGGGGTCGCTGGTTCAAGCCCAGCTGGGCCCACAAAACCTCATCTTAATGATGAGGTTTTTTTTGTTTTTTGTTTTTAATTATCATATTTTCGAATTATGAATAAGCTATTAATAATATTTTTTTTCTTGTCAACTCAGCTGATTGCTCAGATAAGTATTAAAAATTTAACAAATTCTACAGTAATTGCAAAAGATTTGCTTTCAAAAAAAGTTTTAACTAATAATGATATCTCTCTTGGATTAAAAGAAGCTCTTGCAATTGGAGCGGAATCAGCTGTTAATTTAACATCTAGAAAAGACGGTTTTTACACTAATGAACGAGTTAAGATTCCCTTTCCTAAAGATGCATATCAAATAAAAAAAACTACATTAAAGTTAGGAATGGAATCAAAGGTTTTAGATTTTGAATATTTACTTAATAAAGCAGCATCTGAAGCTTCTGAACTGGCTAAAGATATTTTTTTAAATGAAATAAGTAATATTAAAATGAATGATGCTTTAGCTATATTGGATGGGGAAGATAATGCGGCTACAAAATATTTAATGCTTAATACATCAAAAAAATTATATCTTAAATTTAAGCCTGTCGTAGATGAATCCATTAAAAACGTAAACCTTGTTAAAGTATGGAACTTTTTAATTTCAAAATATAATAGTATCCCTCTTACAAAACCAGTTGAAATAGATCTGGATGACTACGTAACAAAAAAAACTATTGAGGGATTATTTAAACTAATTGAAATTGAGGAAAAAAATATTAGAACAAACCCTAAAGCAAGAGTTACTGAAAATTTACAAAGAGTTTTCAAATGATTTTTAAAAAATTAATTCATCAAGTTAAATCATTTGTCTCAAATTTTTCAAGTAAAAAAGTATTCATATTTTTTTTGTTTTTGTTTTTTGTTTTGATTGGATTCTTTTATTTTCAACAAGGTAAAATGCAAAGAGAAATGGAACTAAAAGTGCAGTTTATTGAACAAAAAAATATGTTACGTGATGAACTTGATGATTTAATTGATGAACATGATAATTTATTAGATGAATATGGAGACTTAAACAATCAACTTGAAGACAAGGATTCAATTATACAGAGTCAAATTTCTGAAATAAGAGGGCTTATTCGAACAAAAAATGATTTAAAGAAAGCAAAAGAAAAAATCAAGATTTTAAAGTCTATATCAGCAAGATATTTAGATAATATTGATTCACTTTTTCTGATTAATGAAGAACTAATTTTAATAAAAGATAGTGTCATAAAAGTAAATAAAAATATTAATTGGAAAAATTATAAATTAAATAAAAAGAATGAAGAGCTTGCTGAGAAAGTTAGTAAAGGTTCAGTATTAGAATTTACTGATTTAGATATTAAAACTAAGAGATACCGTAATACAGGAAGTGAAGTTGTAACAAGGTCAGCTAAAAAAGTTCAAAAAATTGTAGTTTGTTTTACTGTAGGAGCAAATAAAATTTCAACCTCTGAGACTAAAAGAGTATATATGCAATTAATACATGAAGAAACATCTCTAATAAAAGGAATTGATGCAATTAGCTCTACACTTTCTGATTCTACAATTGATGTAACAACATTTGCAGATTTTGAATATAACAATGAAGCATTAGATTTTTGTTTTGAATGGGAGAGAGTTGAGAAATTAGAAAGTGGTAATTATTTAGTTAAATTAATTATTGAAGATAAAATTGTGATTCAAAATAATTTAAAGCTTCGATAGTGCCAATAATTATTTCATATAATATTAACGGTATTAGAGCCGCTATTAAAAAAGACTTAGTTGGTTGGGCTAAGGCATCAAATGCTGATGTTATTTGTCTTCAAGAAATTAAAGCAAAGCCAGAACAATTTAATAAAGAATTATTTAACCAGATAGGATACAATTGCTATATAAATTCAGCAGATAAACCAGGCTACAGTGGTGTCGCTATTTTGTCAAAAAAAATTCCTAAACATGTAGAGGTTGGTTGTGGCATTAATGAAATTGATTTAGAGGGAAGGGTAATAAGAGCTGATTTTGATAATTTTTCAGTTATGAGTATATATTTTCCATCTGGAAGTAATCCCTTTAGGCAAAGTTTTAAAATGAGATTTCTTGAACTAATATTTGATTATATTTTAGAGTTAAAATTAAAAATTCCTAATTTAATTATTTCTGGTGATTATAATATTTGTCATCAAGCTATTGATATTCATAATCCTCAAAGAAATAAAAATTCTTCAGGTTTCTTGCCTGAAGAAAGAAAATGGGTTAGTAAGTTGATTGAAAGTGGTTTTATAGATTCGTTTAGACATCTTAATAAAGATCCTCATCAATATAGTTGGTGGAGCTATCGAGCAGCGTCAAGGTCAAAAAATTTAGGATGGAGAATTGATTACAATATGATTTCAGATAGTTTATTGCCAAGGCTAAATAGAGCTGCTATTTTAAATCAAGCTAAACATTCAGATCATTGCCCCGTATTAATTGAAATATCAAATTAAATTAACATAATGAAAATATTACAGACAGCAGAAAGGAGTTCACATCTAGATCCGTCAGAAAATGTAATTTTCCAAAGACATATGATAGCATATAAAGAAGCTGCTAAATTAGTTAATGGCACTGTATTAGAAATTGGTAGTGGAGAGGGATATGGTATTCGAGAATTGGCTCCACTAAGTAAAAAGTATATTGCGGTTGATAAATTCGAGACTAAAATTTCAGAGGAAATAAAGAATAATAATGCAATTACTTTTATTAAATCAGAAGTCCCTCCATTACAAAAAATCGAAGATGATAGTATTGATTTTGTCATTACTTTTCAAGTTATTGAGCATATTAAAAACGACATATTATTTTTAAGTGAAATTAAGCGTGTACTTAAAAGAGGTGGAAAGTTGATTTTAACTACACCTAATAAATTAATGTCATTAACCCGTAGTCCGTGGCATATTAGAGAGTACAATCCAAATGAAATGAAACTTTTAATTTCAAAAATATTTTCAAATTCAGATGTAAAAGGTGTTTTTGGTAATAATAAAGTAATGGATTACTATCAAAAAAATAAAGAATCTGTAGCTAAGATTACTAGATGGGATTTGTTTAACATGCAATACTGGCTACCAAAGTGGTTGTTGCAAATACCATATGACATTCTAAATAGAATTAATAGAAGAAAACTTCAAAATAATAATACAAAATTAGTAGACCATGTTACATTTAATGATTATTTTATATCAGATTCAAATAATGACTGTTTAGATCATTTCATTATTGCTACCAAGTAGTTGAGAAGTTAAATCCTTTCTGTTTCAGCTCCTTAATAGTTTGGTGTAAAATTAATTTCAGGTTATTATAACTTTTATGATTATTATGAAGTACAATTATCGAACCTTTTGTAGTGTTTTTCATAATGTTCTCTTTTATTTTTTCAGGTTTTATTTTTTCGCTAAAATCATAGCTAAGAACATCCCATAATACAATTTTGTATTTCTTTTCTAAAGTTCTAGTTTGAATAGGTGTAATCTTTCCGTATGGAGGTCTGAAGAGATTGTTTTCTGGCATAAAGACTTGGCATTTTTCTACGTCATTTACATATGATTTGGAATTTGTAAACCATCCATTTTTGTGTGAATAAGAATGATTAGCAATAATATGGCCATCATTTAGTATCATATCTAATATTTCTGGATATTTGTTGATTTGTTCCCCAACTAGAAAAAATGTTGCTTTTATCTGCTGATTTTTAAGTATTTGTAAAATAAATGGAGTAACTTTTGAATCTGGGCCATCATCAAAAGTTAACCAAATATTATTATTATCTTCATTGTGTCTCCAGATAAAAGATTTTAAGATTCTCTGAACAAATTTTGGTGGCTTTACGATCAAATTTATTGAAGATTTAAATAATCATTCATAAACGTATTAATTCGGTATGAACTGTAATCAATCACTTCTTTTTTATCCGATTTATTTCTGTAATAAGTACCATTATCTTTAGAGTAAGTATATGACATGTCCTCAAGTTTGTGTACCTGAAGCACTCTTGCAAGACTATTTAGAATTTGACCATTAATTCCGATATTTTGTTTAAGCCCACTATTTGGCTTAAACTCTTTTAGATATTTAATTGAGATCATCTGATCCTCAATCATATTAGCTAGAAATTTATTGCCTCTTTCTTTTGCTCCTAGTTTATAATATAAATCAATTATAGGAATTGAGAAATAACTTAAACTAACGACAGATGATGGAAATTCACTCATACATTTATCAAGTACTTGCAATGCCTTCTTTGACTCTCCTTTTTGATATAATGATTCCGCCAGTCTAGAAAAATTATTTCTAAAATTCATTACCATCCTAGTATTTGTTTCATCAAAATATAAATCTGGATTATTTAATCCTCCCCATTTAAATTGATTCATCAATCTGTCATACATTTTGTCAGTATGAATAACACCTGTCTGACCATCAGGAGAAGGTACTGAATATGGAACTAATCGGTAGGCAAGACCTTCAAGTTGAAAATAATCTTCAAGACCCATAAAATTATCTCTTCCCACTGTAATAGCAAAATAAACTGGTCGTTTCCAATTGAAATTAGCTAAAATATCAAGAACTAATAGTTTATTTTTAAAAATTCCAGATCCTTTTAACTTAAATTTCACAGAGTCAACAATATTATTGTGGTATTCTGATGGAACAAATGATTTAGCAATCTCTAAGTCAACAGGTATTTTTAAATTTTTTGTTGGACAGAAGTTTCTTAATCCTGCTGATGTGTTTAACTTAGCTCTAGGGTCTTTACTGTTAATGAATCTAACAACATCTTGTACTGTTTGATATTTCTTTGTTCTCTCTTGTATTGGAGTGTAATCTCTTGTACCTGTTCTGTAGTCGTCGTGTTCCAAAGATGATGGAATCGGAGCCGCTTCATATGATGCTCTTTTCATTTGATCAATATACCAATCAGTATTAAAGAGTGAAAGATTCACAACTTTAACATCAGTTCTAATTCCTTCTACTTCTTGTGCATACCAAAGTGGAAATGTGTCATTATCTCCATTCGTAAATAAAAGCGCATTTTTATCACATGAATTTAAATAATTCTTTGCTACTTCTAATGCAGTAAATCTCCCACTTCTGTCATGATCATCCCAATTTTCTGCGGCCATTATACTTGGAACTAAAAGAGCGATAAGTGTAGCTAATGATGCGCTTGCTCTTGCTTCAATATTCTTATTTAAAAACTCAAAAATTGAAAGGACTCCTAAGCCTATCCAAATAGAAAATGCATAGAACGAACCGACATATGCGTAATCTCTCTCTCTCGGCTGATATGGAACTACATTTAAGTAAATAATAATGAGTACTCCAGTGAACAAAAAGAATAGAAGTACAGCTAATGCATCCTGATTTTGATGTTTAAAGTGAAATAGCATTCCAATTATTCCGAGTATCAATGGTAGAAAGAAATAATGGTTTTTACCTTTGTTGTTAGCAAGATTTTTTGGCATCTGATATTCTGATGAAGGCGTTCCTAGTCTTGCATTATCAATTAATGTGATTCCGCTTTCCCAATTTCCATTTAAAGAATTGCCATCCATGTTCATATAATCGTTTTGCCTTCCAGCAAAATTCCACATAAAATATCTTAAATATGACCAGCCTATTTGGTATTTAAAAAAGTAAGTTAGATGATCTCCAAAAGTTGGTTTTACATTTTTATTTCTTAAGCCTGCCCAGTTTACATATCCTCCAGCGTGACTAGGTTGAGTGCTACTCCATATTCTGGGGAAAAATATTTTATCTTTTTTACTATAATTTGGAATAGTTTTTTTTCTTTGATCAATAATTACATATTTTCCTTTATTCTCATCTTTTGCATAGATTGGATTTCCATCTATGTAAGGCTCTCTACTGTCAAGTTTAGCATTAAAATGTTGACCATAGACAATTGGCCAGCTTCCGTACTGTTCTCTTTTCAGATATGATAAAAGTCCAACAGCATCTTCAGGGTTGTTTTCATCTATAGGAGGATTTGCATTTGATCTAACAACTAGAATAGCAAAAGAAGAATATCCAATTAAAAGCATCATGACTGAAAGTATTGCTGTATTCCAAATAGTCTTGTTGTTTTTCTTCGTGTAAATTAATCCATACACAATTATTGCAATAATTGCTAAAAAGTAAATTATCGTACCATAATTAAATGGCAGTCCAACCGTATTTACAAAAAACAATTCAAATTTAGAAATTAAGCTAACTGCACCAGGTATAATTACACCCTGAACTATTCCTAATATTGCCATAGATATTATAAAAGCTTTTATTGCTCCTGATTTTGTATAGCTATATTTTTTAAAGTAGTAAATCATTCCCATCGCTGGAATTGTAAGTAAAGAAAGTAAATGAACACCTACTGACAATCCTATTAGGTAAGCTATTAAAACCAACCACCTACTTGCTCGAGGTTTATCAGCTTCTTCTTCCCATTTCATTATACACCAGAATGTAACTGCGGTAAATAATGAGGACATAGCATAGACCTCTCCTTCAACGGCAGAAAACCAAAATGAATCAGAAAAAGTATAGGCTAAAGCTCCAACTAAACCACTTCCTAAAACTGCGATTATTTGACCTAATTCTAATTTTTCAATAGACTTAAAAATCATTTTCTTTCCAAATGCTGTAATCGTCCAAAAGAGAAACAATATTGTAAATGAACTACAAAGTGCTGATAAAATATTTACCGCAATAGCTACTTCTGAAGTGCCTTGAGTTGCAAAAAGTGAAAAAATTCGTCCAAATAATTGAAAAAATGGAGCTCCAGGAGGATGACCAACTTCTAACTTATATGCTGTAGCAATATATTCACCACAATCCCAAAAACTGACTGTTTGCTCAATAGTTGATAAATATACAAATGAAGCAATTAAGAATACTATCCATCCTATGTAGTTGTTCAGTTTTTTAAATAAAGTCATTTTTTTAGTTTTAATTTATTCAACCGCGAATCTATAAAATTTGTTTGTTTTTCGCCTCATTTTTTTTTAATAACGAAAAGACACATAAATATTTCGTACTATTAACTTAATTATTATTTTTGCATTCAATTTTTAAAAATGCCCGATGGTGTAACTGGCAACACGTCTGTTTTTGGTGCAGAAGAGTCTAGGTTCGAGCCCTAGTCGGGCAACTTTTT
>NYTT01000056.1 GCA_002683775.1 Flavobacteriales bacterium | reverse complement strand
CTTTCCATCTTTTCCTTTGTAAGTTTTTCTTTTTTTAAAAAAGCTAAACAATTTTTTAACTAAATCTATTAGCATTGATTTCTAAAATAAAATCTTCTACACCATCAAGTGGAAAAATCCATTCGTAATTACCGCCTCGTTTGTTTGTTTTGCAACATAAAAAGGCAGACCATTTAGAGTTTGTATTTCCAATATTTTCTGACTTTTTTTTGTCAAAAGTTGGCTTTTTCATTGAAATTAAATGAAATTCGTCAAGAATTTTAAAAAATTTACGACTTTGAATATATCTCACGCCGTTTTCAAGCAAATCATTTTCATAAATTTTTTTCTTTGCCTGTTTTATTCTATACTCAATAGGTAATTGCAATTTTAACCTCTTGCAATACTCATAATAATCCATGTCATTGCTTGTTAAATAATCACTAATTTTTGAATAATCTAATTCTTGTTTAGTTTTAATCATACATTTGTTAATATTGTTTATTAAAATTAATTTTCTAGCAAGTTATCTATATCTTGCATAAGTCCTTCCAACTCCTCATCATCTTTATCTGTATAAATATATTTTAACATTTTTTTTACATTATAATGACGAACCACAATCTGACCCTTTGTAGTAATACCCTTTTTCTTGTGATCTAATATCTCAGTTAGGGCTTTTAGATTGGGGTCTGTTATAATTTTTTTATATAACCAGCTATGCGAAACTCTAAAGGCAGGTGCAATTTCTCTATATGAATAGTATATTTTTCTCATAGTGTATATTTTTTTCATAGTTTTTATATTAAATTAAATTGTTTTTTAAAGATTTGTCTTACGAGTTCAATTTCAGGCAAAATTTCAGATTCTAAAATTTCTTTTACTTGATTGATTTTTTCTTCATAATCAGATCTATTAATTCTAAAAATTTTTAAATTGCATTCAGACGGCATATACATAGAATATACAATAAAATCACAATATTTAAATTTAGGACTAATAACAAATCCCATCATAATTTGCATTAAATATTTATCATCAATTAATAAATTTTGTGCTTCACTTATCATTGCTTGTAAAAACTTGCCTTGATTAAAGATAGTTTTAATTTCAATAAAACCGCCATCACTTACTACGCCATCAGGTGAATATCCATATCTTCCACAATCACTTTCTAAAAAGGCATGATTGGTAATTATTATCTTTTCTTTTTCAATATAAGGTCTTGCAAGATTACTTCTATCTTCTCCATATTCTACGTCTAGCACTTTTTCTTTTAATTCATGCCTCTCTTCCCATTCTTCTGTTCTTATTTTATTGTAAAGTCTATCAGCCTCACCTTCACCAATATGACCTTCTTCCATTGCCTGCGTACCAATGCCTCCCCCGTCATCTCTTACCCATTCACCAATTGCAATAGATCCAATTTCTTGATCGTAAACTTTGCCACTAAGTTTTTCAAAGCTTTTGCAGGAAATTAATTTAGGTAGCTTAGATCCCGTAACTTTATTTTTTCTCAAATTAAACCACTCAGCAGATTGCTGATCTATGTTGTCATGTACTTTCATAAATTAATTATTATTTTTACATTGTATTTTAGACTTTAATCTTGTTATATAATCTTGACACTTATCATCGCTAAAAGTTTCAATTTTACCTTGTTTTTCAAACTTTTCCAATGTGTAGCTATTATCACAAGTTGTTATAAATTCATTTAAAGTCTTTCTTAACTCTTCTCTTTTGTTTAAAAAATTAGGTTGCTTTTTCTCATTACTTTGTGTTAATTCTTGGCATTTTCCTATTTCTGTTGCATATTTATTTTTAAAAACAAACTCTTTGCCTTTGTGTATCAAAACGACTTTTTCAATAATATTTCCGTCTTCACTATAATTCAAGCTAGTAATCTTTACATCATCAAGATTGTCATTACTACTACACGGTAATATTATTTTAGGTTGTGTTTTTAATACCCTGCCGATACCAAAATTAGTTCCAGCTCTTTTAAGAGAATCACTATATTTACCTTTTTCTTTTTCAATATTTGGGGCTTTCCCAATATCCACTCTACTAATCCAATCTTGAATTTCATAAGACCAAACAGAAAGCGTACATTCTATTACTCCATCGCCTTTATCTTGATAGATTGTTTTCCACTTCATACCATAAGCTTTATCAAGCCTATCTTGGTCTATTTTTGCAGTTTTATAAAGCAACATAACAGCTTGATTGCCAAATTTTTTTTGCACTCTAACCTCAACTTCATGAATTTCTAAAGATTTTGTTAAAATCTTAAAGGCTTTTTCATCTTTTAAAATTGCCTTTTCTGTATCTATATTACTTTTCATATATTAATTATTATATTTATAATAAATCGTTAGCTTGTTTAAAACATTTAATTTGATCACTATATCTATCAGCGATATCTTTAATCTTGTCTAAATGATATTCTAGACGGTCTATTTCATCCATATCCCCAAACTCATAATCATTAAGTTCCTTTTCATAATTGCCGTCAAAAAAATGCTCCATAATTTCACCAACTAACTCAGATATATCTTTTTGATATTGAAATGTATATTTACAATACTCATCACTTAAAGTGTCAGCATATTTTTTTAAATGACAAAAAGAGTCTTGTTCAACATCTAAAGTAGACTGAGTTTTGACATACATTTGACCTAGTAAGCTTAATAAATCTAGTTTGTATTGACGACTTACTTTATTAGCATTTTTGAAAAACAAATTAAATATTGTTTGCAAACTAGGTAAAACTGTCTCGGCGTCTGTAATACTATCTTCTAAAAATTTACGATGACTAGATTGTAAGTCTCTCTTGATATCCTCTCTAGTAATTGTATTGTTAGCTCTATTGTCTTTAAAAAAGTCACCATTCTTAACCATTTCAACTAAATCAGCATTATTACGCACTGATAGTTTTTTTAAATCTTTAAAATCTGTCATATAAATAAAAATATAAATAAAAAATTAAAATTCGTTAGGAGAATAGTAAATATTATCAGTTATACCGCCGTTTTCTTTAGCGTCCTTGATTACATCTGCAACTTTATTTAAAAGCACATTGATATCATCCATATTATTAATTTGTTCTCTAAATTTACCCTCGTAAGCCTTAAGAACATTAGTAGGAATGTGCTTTAATACTGAATGCGGATCATCAATAAATTCGTTCAGTAATTGAGTTGATTGATTTAGGTTATCAAGTATTTTTTCAAGTTTTTCAAATTTACCTTGACTTTTTTTGTTATATGTATTCATATATAATTAAATCGTTGTTTCATGTATTCAATGATAATACTTTCTTTCTATGGTTCTTGCCGCTTAAAACAATCTCCATAGGAGGAAAGAAAAAGTTCTTTTCTAAACTTCCTACATATTATATAAATTACAAAATTACACTTGTCAAGCGTTTTTTTAATTTATTTTGTTTATTTCATATTTATTATTTTTTAAAATTTTAAAAAACTTAATTAGTGTTAATTTGTATTATAAAAAATTATTTTGAGTAAAAGGAATTTTTAAATTATTTTTGAAATTTATCTTGACTTTTGGATTTAGCGTTTATTAAGGATTAAATCGCTGTTTCATGTATTCAATGATAATACTTTCTTTCTATGGTTCTTGCTCCCTTAAACAATCTCCATAGGAGGAAAGGTTTTATAAGTACTTAATTACCTTAACAACTCTTCCTATAAGTTTTATTTGAGTTATTTTTTCTAAATCTTCCCACGATTTATTGATAATATCTGTTTCATTTTCTACGCCATTTAAAGACCTTAAAGAAAAACAATTAGTGTTATCTGAATACAAATCTTTTAATTTAAATTCTTTTATATATCTTCTTTCTGCAATCTCTAAAAGCAATATACTATTATGTTTTACTTTTTGCCTAATATTATCATAAGATATATCCTTAAAATCTTCAATTATTAACTCATCAGTTAAATTAAACCTTGTTAATGCAGTTTCATCTTCAATCTTTGTTTTAATTTCTTCTTTTTCAGTTAGTCGGATTTTCCGAACAACTGGATCAGGAATTATTTCTTTTTCTTCTTCTTTATTATTTTGCTTAGGATCGCAAAGAAAGTATTCTGGATTGACTCCAAATTTCATACCAAAATATAATAATTTTGGGATTGTTGCAGGGCGATTAGGCGGGGTATCTGCAATCATACGAATAACATGGTACTCATTAGGCTTTATGTCAAGCTTGGTAAATAATCTAGATTTATTCTTACATCCTTGTAAAATTAAATGCCTCTGTATTTGATATTCTATATTATCAGATATATTTTTATTTATAATATGTAATGCTTTATATTGAGTTTCTGTGAAACCTAATTTATCGGTATTAGTTTGTCTTTCAAACATACCAGAGCCAATTTTTCTTTCTTTTTTAATGTGTAATTCGCTCTCTAGATTAAAAGTATCATCATTATTCATAATATTTAATTATTATTAACAAATAAACTTTAGTTTAAAAAATATTATTTGTCAAGATTATTTTATGTTTTTCTTTTAAAAGAAAAACAGTACATTTTCTGTATATTTTTTATCTTAATACATAGAAACTTTAAAATAGCAACCTTCATAATAGCTAATTATAAAGAAGTTACTTAAGAGTAAATAAAAATATGCTCTTATTTAAAAAAAAGTATTGACATCTTGAAATTACCTATATAGATACCATTTATATCTTGTTTTAAGCGGCAAGAACTAGTTTAAATTATTATTATGGCAGAAGCAAAAAAAAGAAATGGGGTAGTATCTAGGGATAAAGTAGACAGAATACTAGAGTTATGCTTAGGGGACCAACCTGAACTATTATCAAAGATACAACTTCACATCTCCAAACACGACGATCAAAATGTATTATTTCTTGGCAAGGCTGTAGACAGTTTTTCTAAAGATAAAAATGAGAGACATTCGTTTATGTACAGGATAAATATTTTCCTTGAGATGACTTTAAAAGAAGGGGAAGATGGGCAAGAAGTATTTTTTTCTAAGAAAACAGAGCAAGATATTTATAACAGTTTATTTGACAACACCAAGAAACATGCTATCAAGGCTAAATTAAATTTCTTTTCTGATATTTTAGACTACGCTTTGGTTGAAAAAAACTTTATAACAGACAAAAACTACAAACAAATTGTAATACCTAATTACTTTAATTTTAAAGCAAAGTTTTTATCTAAAATTCGTGAATTAAACATACCACTTAACGAAAAGTTTTTAAATGTTTTAAAGTTCAAAGAATCAGCCGTTTTTCCCAAAGAATCAGCCGCTTCCCCCAATTAAATTCCTGCATTATGTCAAGAATATCTAAGAGTACGCCTAAGAGCAGTATGTCTATAAAAGAATTTAAAGATAAAACAAGCCCTTTAGAGAAGGTTATTCAGCAACAAGTTGTAAGCTTTTTTAGGGCAAATTACTCTGCAATTCTAACTGTATCTATGTTTAAAAACGGTGGTTTCAAAATGCACTCTAAGAGACATTTTGATTATAGAATGGGTGAAACAAAAGGCGCTTCAGATTTATTTTTTCACTCTATACACCCTGATTATGCAGGTAAAGTCTTTTTTGCTGAAATGAAAAGGAAAGGAGGTAAGCCGTCAAGTTTGCAAAATCAATTTATTGAGAATGCCATAAAAGGCGGACACGGAGCGGGTATATTCTATGACGCTGAAAGTTGCATTGAAGCGGTAAAAAAACATTTTAATTTATAATAAAACTTTATGACAAAAGAGTATTTACAAAAATCTATTAAAATTCATAAAAATGAGAAATATTATGTTAAAGCTTATTCTCAAGATACATTTGGAATTGCTTTTTCATCAGCTAAAAACCCTGAATATAAAAAGCAATATCAAGACATATATGAGTTGCTGTTAAAACTTGTAGTGCCTTTAGGTAAGACTGAGATATTTTATAAAAACTTTCTTGCAATTCATTTAAAAGAAGGTGAATGTGTTATCACATCGGCTATGATTACACAAAAAACAGGCGCGTCTAGAAAGGTATGGGAAAAGTTGAGAGAAGGATTAAAACAAGCTGGGATTATTAAATACAAAACAACGCCACATTTTACAAAGATAATATTCTTAAACTTTAAAGAAAGGCAAAAACCTTACGCTAAAGTTAAATTTGACAAAGAAAATCATAATTATAAATTAAATCAAATTATAAATAATACTAATAAAAGCACATCTATAAGCCAACCTATAATAAAAGAGATAAAAAACTCTTCTAAAGAAGAGTTAGTTACAGAAAAAACTGACTTTATTTGTCAAGAAGAGAAAGATATTGTAGACAGTTATAAATCTCTCCATCAATCGGAAGAGTTAAAATATATTGATATTAAAGATCATAAAATCATCTCTAAAGAGTTTAAAGAAGGAGAAAAACCTGAAATAATAGAACAATTAAAAGAGATGGAAGCCCCGCAAAAGCTTAAATCTAAAGACATTTTCAATGCTTTTAAAAAATCTAAACTCTTTAACTTCAAAGGGAAATACTTAACATTCTCACTATTCTTAAAAAAATTAAAGGAATGGTTTATTGAATTTATAGCTCAAGAAAATAAGGAGAAAGAAAAGCAAAATTTAAAGGAAAGGATAGAAGTTGAAGAGAAAATTGATTTATCTAATTACCCTCAAACTAAAGAGTTAAATAAGACTTTTCATAACAAGTTAGAAAGATTTATAGGAAGTGAGCCGTTTAATGCTTTTTTTAAAAATACTTTTATTTCTAAGCAAGAAAATCAGTCAATAGAGTTAGCATTTCCTAGTAAAAGATGTTATGACAATTATTTTTTACACTATAAAGACAAAGTGGAAAGGGTTTTGTATGAATTAAAGTTAAAAATTAAAAATATTACTTATTAAGATGTCTAATAAAATCACTCAAATAGAAAAAAAGGAAGACTATCCAAGCGGATTAGAGCCATTTTTACCTGAAACTGTATTTTGGAGAACAATTTTAAGGGTATCTATGATGGACGAAATTTATGATAAACAATATTTTAACCCTAAAGTCTTTAATAAAGGATTGTATGATATAGTGGCATTGTCAAATGAAGTAGTAAAAACAAGTGAAATAAGTTATGACTACATTATAAAGCATATTTCTCTTGTTAGAAAAGCTATTTATAAAAAAACTAACAAACCTAAAAAAACTAGAAACGAAGTAAGGAAAGAAATAAACAAAGCATTAAATTTAGAAAATATTAATAATATAAATGTTTCAACCAAAAAAAATAGCAGAATAAAATCTAGAAATTTAAAAAAAAGAATTAAAAGGCAACATCACCAATCAATAAACCTATGAATAACCCTCAAATGACAAATCTTTTAGAAAAAGAATTTAAAATATTAGATCATGGCTTCCTTAGAGTT
>NYTT01000055.1 GCA_002683775.1 Flavobacteriales bacterium | reverse complement strand
TGGCCTGAACAGTTTTCTTGGAGTAACAGTTGACTCCTTGCTCACGTAAGAATTGTTTGATAACTCCAGTGAAAGTTCCTTTTGAGAATTTTTCTTCAGATTCCTCACAGAATTTTTCTAAATTGACCTGGGTTTCTACACCACCTGAAGAATTAGCACATACTGAACAGATTGGTTCAAGCCACTTTCTAGTGGGTGAGATAATCATACGAAGTGTTGAGTTATTCCAAAATAGTATAGGAATGAATGGATCACGCCATTTGTAAAAGAACTTCTTCTTGTTGGCCATTTGATGTGGTGATAGAAACATTCCTTTAGTAATTGCTTTTTGTCTATTCTGAGCAAAGAATTTCACAAGACCCATTGCCTTGATACCCATAATGCCTTCCAAGTTATCTTCTTCCTCAGAACCCACGGTCGAGAAAAATCTGAAATCTGCCATGCGTAGGTACTTGTCAAGACCCTTCGAATAGTGATAATTGTAAATTAAAATAACTTTAACATCTTTTCCGCCATCAAGATGTCTAATTTTCGTTACAGCTTCTTTTACTTGTGAGATTGCCTTTTTGTTATGTTTTGCATCCAAAAAGGAAACATCATCAAATCTTAGAATCCAGTTAGTATCTACTGTTAAAGTTTTTAACGTATTCTCAAAGTCCATCAAGTCCTTCTCATATAGAATCTTAATCCCCCAGGGCAATTTTGATTCCTTATGAATAACATGTGCTATGGTTTCAGCCATTGTGGTTTTTCCTGAATGCATGTCACCAACTATACCCACCCTGGTCACGTCTATTTCCTCAGCCCACTTGATTACTTCTTTAACTGCTGCAAGAAAGGATTCTTGTCTTACCATGTTGACTCCTTTCCATTTTGTTATGGTTGGAAGGAATTTGTTGGTTTTTGGTTTATGTTCCTTTATTGCAACTTCTCTTACTACTGTTGGCATTATTCCTCACCCCCATCAATTTCTTCTTCCCATGCTTCAAAGTCATTCTTATTTTCCTTGTAATCCTCTCTGAATTGAGTTGACTTTTCTTCTAACTCTGCTATGAAATTCCAAGCCCAATTTGTTACCTTACGGTCATAAGCACCTCTATCAGACAGACCTTCCTTTCTTGTTGGTGGTTTTGGTACAACCCCTAGATAGTATGGTTCTTGAAGATGATTCTCCAAGATATCAGTTTCAGTTATGTTGTTGTCTTTTTTACATGATGGACATATCCATACCTTGACTGTTTTGTTACCTGATAGGATCTCAATGGTCAATGGTTGTATCATGTCAAACACTGTAATCTTGGCATAATCTGTACAAGTATCACATGACTGGCATTGTGCTTCAGCATGAACTGAAGTTAATTTATCATATTCGATATCTGATATTCTAATCCTATATTTGAAAACCCCATCCTCATCCTTATTCCTTGGGAGTAAAGCATTCCAACTGTACAGGTTTCCAAATACCTTATCCCAGTTCTTTGATGCTAATCCTTCTTCAGCACCATTACGTCTTTTGATAAAGGCTGTATTAACATCAGGAAGTCTGCTCTGCAATCATATCACCCACATGATATGACATAGTACCGAGTAATTAACGTTTGATATGTAATCCTGTACAGGATGGTTCAAATCGATGAATTCAATTTGATTTTTTTAAATTTTTGGGGTTTAATGTGGCTTAACTCTATTCCCTACATGTTAAACGTGGCTTAACTCACTATTAGGCATAATATAGGCGTGATATTTCTTGACTGATATATAATAGGATTCGAGTGTTAACTAGTTAATTCTTTTTTAGATCTGTTTGTGACCTTCTTTTTTCTTAAAGTCTAGTCATGAGATAAGGGTATTACTCTTTTGTGTAAGAATCGTTAATATGATTCATGATAATATTGTCATAATACCCACGGTAATTACTACAAGGTATAAGGTAAAATCAACTAATTGAAATTTTTTAAAGTCATAACGTGTAAACTTGTTAAATATCATAATACAAAAAAATCATGTTACTATGTTTTTACATGTGCTATACATTCAATGTATTTATTACTAAGTAATACATTGAATGTATAGTATGACTGAATTATTAGAAATTCAAAACGCTGAAAAATCAATCGATTCTTTAATGGTTGAATTAAAAGCATCTTGCGATGATATCGCACAAAAACAACAATCAATTGATAATACAATTGATAAGGTAGAAGCATCGATTTCTGAATTTGAATATGATGTTTTAGTTTGGAATAGTCCAAAATCAAAACATTTTGAAAAAGATGATCCTTATGGACTAGCTAACGTATCTGAAGAACATACCGCTTTAACAGAATCCGTAGCATGGCAAATTTATGATAATTGCGATTATTATCATAAGCAAATTATCAGATATTCAAAATCTGAAGATCTTTATCAAATGTCAGAAGATGGTGATATTTTGGCTGAAGAATCAAACGAGGATGCATTAAATTGACTGATTTCTACACATGTGGAAATTGTAAGAAAAAAATCTCTTATGATGATGATTTTCCCGCACTATCAAGAAAGGACAATAAAACCCATTTATGCACCCCTTGCGGAAATTCGGAAGCTTCCGCTGAATATGCAAAAATGACAGGAGTTGATATAAGTTGGTAAAAACTCTTGAATTAGAAAGGTTTTCTAAATGGGCTGAAGATAAAATTATCTCACTTGATTTTATCAGTGATCCCGCTCATGGATGGATTAAGATCCCAAAGAATTTAGTTTTTGGTCTGGAATTTTCGCAATTCTCTTATCAAGATAAAAAATATTATTATCTTGAAGAAGATTGTGATGCTTCAAAATACCTTGATTTAATTCATGGTGCGGGAGTAAAAACAGAATTTAATGAAATAACCTACAATGAGGATTGTTTTATTCGTGAATTGGAGATTTTACAAAATTGAATCATTTATCAACCCCCTCAAAAATGCCAGTGCCTACATTTGATCTACCAATAGATAAAACGGGATGTGTTGACCGTTGTTTATATGGTCAATCAAAAAAATGTACTGTGACAAAAAACCCAAATGAGAGATATCCATCAAGGAAGGCTTTAGTTTTAAGAAATTGGGAATTAATTAATTCTAAAAAATTTGAGTCAGAAATAACCGCTCAAATTAGGAAAAAACGAATCAACGATTTTAGATGGTTTTCTTCAGGTGATTTTTTTAGTTTGGAATCAATTGATAAAGTTATCAAAGTGTGTAAAAATTTGTCACGTATACGCCATTGGATTGCAACATCACGCGATGATTTGCTTAAAGAATGGTTAAAAGATAATTCAATACCTGAAAATGTCAATATCCGACTTTCTGCACCTGTACCAAATATGGAAATCCCTCAATTTATGATTGATGAATTTTCTCCTTTTGGCGTTACGTTTTCAGAAACTACAACCGATCCGCATAAAGCAAATTGCCACGCATCAATTAGCACTGAAAAAGGAATTAATTGTGGTGACTGTGATCTATGTTGGAAAAAGGATCATAAGATAACAAAGTATTATCTAAAGGGGGTAAAAAATGAAATATCTTAAAACCCATTTAAAGCATATTTGGTTGGGATTAACACTTTGTAGAAATTGTAATTATCCAATTACTAAAAAAATATGGTATTCATATTGTTTTTTTGTTGGATATGCTCAATTTATGAGAAATAAAACAAACTCAATTGATTTCATAAGATTACACATTAAAGGAAATTTAAAAAAATGATTTCTTATTTAGCAAATCAAACAATAGTAACCAATTTGGATTATTCAACAATTGACAAAATAATCAAAGTGTTTGAAAAAACTTTTAAAAAATTGGGTAAGGTTGTAAACGTTGAATCAAATCTTTTAACTTCGATGTGTTGGAGAGTTATTTTAAAAAATAAATCTCGTGAATTTGTAACGTTTAAGATCTACATTAACACGCCTACAAACTACACGTTAAAGATTAAAAACACTAATTCACTAGATGAAAAAAACGGTTTAAAATTAGAAAAAGAAGTAAATCAGATTTTAAAGACTTTAGTGATAAAATTCGATTAGTCCTTTATTTTTTTTTGAAAAATTGTTCAGCATCCTATTTTTTTACTTTTTTTATTTTTTTAAAATTTTTCAAAGTTTTAATTTAGTCCAGGGGAATTTTATTAAAGTCTGTACAGGATTATCTCACTCTTTTTCTATTCCAGTATTTAGATCTACATTTTACATTTACACATGTATTAGGATCAGCCATAATTGAATACCAAATCTTGCCGCATCGATTACATTCGTGGCGGTAATAATCTCCATCTACTTTTTTAGACATAATTAATCCTGTACAGTAATAGTATATACATCTATTGTACGCATACACCTAATGTATATATACATCGTCTGTACAGAACTAATACATGGATAAAAAAATCGAAACTACCACACCTGATATTGTCAAGATTGTTTTGGCCGCTAAAAAATTAGTGGATGATTGGGAAAACGGTGTGCCTTGGGAAATTAACCAGGAGAAAAAGAATTGAATAAAAAATACTACATCAATAGACATGCTGAACAGTTAGACATGCCATACAATGATGATGATAGTCAAAGATTACTTCAAACAATTGATGAAGTTGTACAAACACATGAGCCTGAATCTGAAGAAGAAGTATCACGCCTTGTAGAAAGATTGGCATTCGAATGGAGAATTTCACCAACAATTCTTAATTTGATATCACAATCATATTGGCGTGGGTATGTACGTGGAATGAAAGATACAATCCGTCATACAAGTAACGAGGATCTAAAATGAAATCCTTATGTGCAAAATGTTTTGCTTCAAACGTTGAAGTCTTTTTAGACAGTGATGGATTAGCAACGTGTGAGAGGTGTAAAAAATGACCAACTTTAATGAATACCCATTCAATGAGTATTTTGTAGAGTATCAAAAACTAGGTGGTAAAAAAAATAAAGACGATTATTTTGCAGCCTACCAAGTTTTTCAAGAAGAAACTATGGACATTTTTGTCTTTGGTGATTTGAGAAAACATAATTCAAGACGTGAGTCACTTGAAGCAGTACAAAAAATACTAGAAATAGATGATAAAGAATTAGACAGACTATTTCATAGTGTTGATAATGTCACTGCATGGACATAGGTGTGATGAAAAATGATTGAAATCAAACTGTCAAAAAAATGGTGTAATAGAACTGTACAGGCATTGAGTTTGCCCTTCAAACCATTAATTCTATTTCATGAATTTTTAGTAGATAAAGTTGCAAACGGAGATAGATATGATTTAAGTGTATTATTCATAGAACTTCAAATAATGACGACACTTGTTGGTACACTTGGACTGTATGTGGCATTCATAGAACCTGTTATACAATTGGCAGCAGTTGTAGTCAACATACTTGTAATATTGATGATCCCAATAGGAATTGTTGGAACATATTTGATTAACACCATATCAAATAACATCTCAATCAGTTGTAGGTGTGATGAGGAATAAAGTACACCAAACATCTAACTTGGAAGGCCTGGATGAAGTTCAACGTTTACGTTGAGCCTGACAACACCTTCCAATTTACCAATTTTAAGACTGGGAAAAAAGAATCTTATGATTCATTAACTATGCAAGAAGTTTTGTTATCAAAATATAAAATAATTTTAGATGGATTTGAGCCAAAATGGACTCGAAGATATCATGTATTTACCAAGATTGTAAATATGAAAAACTTTGATAAGGGAATGAAAACTTTCTCTAAAGCAGTAGATTCTTTTTCAAAGGGTATGGGTGAATTTGAAAAGGATGCTGCAAAAGATAAACCAAGAAAACCGCCAGTGCCAAAATATTATCCCGAAGGACTATGGGGTAACAAGAAATCCAATATTGATATTTGGGGTGATTCAAAAAAAGATGTCAAACTATGGTCTGACAAAAAAAAGTTTAAGATCTAAATTTTCTTTTTCTTTTTCTTGGCTACTCGTTTGTAACCTTTGACCCAATGTCCTTTAACTTCATAAGTTCCCATACCTAAAATTCTGTACAGATACATAAAAAGTTTCAACATAAATACTCGTTATACAATCGTTAATAGTAATGGGAAAAAGAACTCACATACTTGCAGCAGCAATGGGATTCATTGCAGCAGTATTAATTTCACATTGGACTGAGTTATGAGGTCAAAAAGTAACTACATTGATCCTCAACAATTCGAAGAAATAGTCCAGGCTATTCCAGTATTACAAATTAGAAAGTGGAAAAACCATGATGTAGAATTTTTATTCAAAATTGCTTATTGGTGTGGCTTGAGGATGAAGGAAGCCTGTAACTTAAAGAAAGAAGATTTTGATTTGTTAAGCAATGAGGTGTATCTTGGCTTGACTAAAAAGAAGAAAAATCAATATGCACCAATTCCCCTACCTTTTATCCCTGAATTACAACAATACCTACAAACAAAGCCTAATGGCCAATTACTAAAGGATTGTAATCCTCAAATTGTTAGGATTTGGGTTAGAAGATTAGGTAAGATGTTAGATGTTGCAGCCTGGACTACTCCACAAGAAGTTACAGGAGAAAAAACCTTGACTCATATCTTCCGAAAAAGTATTGGAAAATCAATGTTGTATGGAGTTTATGGTAAGAAAGCACCACTTAATGTGGTACAAAAACAGTTAAGACATTCATCCCTAACTACAACTTCAAAATATCTTCAAGTGGGAATTGAGGATGTTAAAGATTGGTGGGAAATAAAATAAAACTTATTTAACACGTTATTATCACGTTATTTGTGGGTGTAGGAACAGTTGTCTTATTGGTCATGCTAACTGTGATGATTACACCATTAGCATTTTCTGATGAGGATAATAATAATGAAAACAGACACTTGTCATACGAAGAAAAATTACAAAAGGAATTAGACCGACTTGATTTAGAATACCAGGCATTAGAACCTAAAGAGGGTGGAGCTCCAGACGTTGAATTAATTGATTTTCAACAAATTCGATTAGATGAGATAAAAGATTTGGAAAAAGGTCTGGTGGAATTAGATGAAGTTATTGTAATAAAAATAGATGAAATCAAAGAACAAAATAATGTAATTGTTTCTGAGAACAAAAAAATTGCAGCAGCAAAAGAACAATTAAAAAAAGATTGGAATGCACCAGCAGTTAACACTAATCAATTAACATTGGAGTTAGAAAAATTAACTGTATTAAATAATGAACTTGGAGAATTACAAGATCAGAAGAATTTAGTTTTAAAACAAATTGATTCAAAGAAATTAATTCATGATATTCAAAAACATGATGCAAAATTAATTGGTGTCAAATTATCAAAAAATTGTGAAGCAATGGCAAAACTAAAAATATCAACATGTCCAACTTATGAAGATCTATTAACATTAGATAATTCCATTAGAGAAGTTTCTGGAGAATTTTCATTCCATGATGGATGGTTTCATCGAGAAAAATCAAATTACCAGGACTCATTTAGGGCTTATGATAATGATGACAAAATTCGTATCTTAGTTGACCCACCATTCAATGAAGCAATCAGGATTAAAATGATTACCATTGAATCAAATCTTGGACTTTTTGCTGAAAAAGGATATTCAACAAAATTAGTTGATGGACAAAGAATTTTGGCAAAAGATAGAATTATTCAAAATTGTTATACTGCAACAATTTCAGCAGAAAATTATAAAATGTTATTACCTGATACAATTTTCACATTTAGAAACGGTTGTGAGTCCGCAGAAATTAATGATATTATA
>NYTT01000054.1 GCA_002683775.1 Flavobacteriales bacterium | reverse complement strand
CATAATCCTTACCACTCTTATACTTTTTAGCATATTCATTCCAAGGATTATCTTCTAACTGCTTATGGCCTAAACTAATTTTTCTATTTGATTTATCAATCTCTAAAACAACAACATCAAGTTTCGTATCTACCTTAGTAAATTCTGCAGGATGTTTAATTTTTTTAGTCCAAGATAAATCAGAGATATGCACTAGCCCGTCAACTCCTTCAACTAACTCGACAAATATTCCGAAGTTTGTAAAATTCTTAACTAAGACATTATGCTTAGATCCAACAGGAAAGTTAGCTGCAATATCACTCCATGGGTCAGGTGTCATCTGCTTAACGCCTAACGACATCTTTCTAGTTTCTTTATCTAATGTTAAAACTTGTGCCTTTACAGAATCACCTTTCTTGTAAAAATCATTAGCTGATCTTAAATGTGTTGACCATGACATTTCTGAAACATGCAACAAAGCCTCAACTCCAGACTGTAATTCAACAAATACACCATAATCAGCTACAACAACTACCTTTCCTTCTACTTCATCTCCTATTTTTAGATTACTATCCAAATCATCCCAAGGATGCGCTCCTAGTTGCTTTAATCCAAGCTGAATTCTACTCTTACCTTCATCAAATTCAAGAATTACAACATTAATAGTTTGATCTAAAGAAACTATTTCTTCAGGATGAGAAATCCTACCCCATGATAAATCAGTAATATGAATTAGTCCGTCTATACCACCTAAATCAACAAATACTCCATACGAAGTTATATTTTTAACAGTTCCCTCAAGAACTTGTCCCTTTTCTAACTTAGACATAATTTCTTTAGTTTGTAGAATAAGATCTGCTTCAATTAGGGCTTTATGAGAAACAACAACATTTCTGAAAGCCTCATTAACTTTCACTACTTTAAACTCCATTTTTTTACCAACATAATCATCGTAGTCCCGAATAGGTTTAACATCAATTTGTGATCCTGGAAGAAAACATTCAATACCAAATACATCAACAATCATTCCTCCTTTTGTTCTACTCGTAATTTGACCATTTACAACTTCTCCTGTTTCTAAAGCAACATTTACTTTTTCCCATGCACGTAAAACTCTTGCTCTTCTATGAGAAAGAACTAATTGACCATTTTTATCTTCTTGCTTCTCAACTAGAATTTCTACACTATCTCCAACTTTAAGATCTGGATTATACTTAAACTCATTAAATGAAATAACACCATCTGATTTAAAATTTATATCAATTACAACTTCTCTATCTGTAATAGTTACAACCTTGCCATCAAGAACTTGCTTATCCATAGAAGTTGTAAGAGTCGCTTCATACTCTTTCTCAAAATCTTTACGCTCCTTTTCAGTGTACATATCATTTTGTGCAATTAAATCCCAATCAAAGTCTAAAACTTTAGCTTTCTTAGCTTTAGTTTCTGTCTTAACTTCTTTTTTACTTACACTTTCCTCACTAATAACACTTGAAATAATTTCTGCTTCATTTTGAATTTTAGATTCAACATCAACGGTTTTTTTTATTGATTTAGCAGCTTTTTTCTTGGGAGATTTTTTGGATTTAGTAACCTTAATTTCTGCAGGTTTTACTTTTTTTTCTTCATTTGACATCTTTCTGAAAATTTTGTATCTTAATGGGAGTAGGTATTAAATGACCAACCGTTAAGAGAGATTATTTTATATTATCCTTTTAGTATACCTTGACATCATTTTTAAAAGGGATGCAAAAATAAGAAAATTTAAGTAAAATTACGAATGTATTTTATGCTATTTTTTCGATATGATTTTTAACACTGTCCATTAGCCATCTTGGAGTTGATGTTGCACCGCAGATACCAACTGAATCTACATCATGAAACCAATCAGTTTTAAGCTCATCTATATCTGAAATAAAATAAGAATTCTGATTCTCTCTTTTACAAGATTCATATAACATTTTACCATTTGATGATTTTCTTCCGCTAACAAAAACAATTACATCATTAGAAGTTGAAAAAATTTTCAATTGGGGTTCTCTACCTGAAACCTGCCTGCAAAGTGTATCATTAACAATATACTTGATACCATTATTCTTAGATTTATCAACTCTTTTCTCAATTGCTTTAGTTATTTCTTTGTATCCTTCAGGGCTTTTTGTTGTTTGAGAATACATGTAAATTGATTTCTCAAAATCAATTTTGTGCAAATCATCAACAGTAGTGACAATTATTGCATTGTTATTTGTTTGACCCAGTAGGCCATCCACTTCGGCATGCCCTTCCTTTCCGTATATAACAACTTGACCTTTAATCTTTTTAATCTCTTCATAGCCACCTTTAATCTGATGTTGCAACTTTAATACAACAGGACACGATGCATCCAAGAGTTGAATGTTATTTTTTAGTGCCAACTCATATGTTGACGGTGGCTCCCCATGCGCTCTAATTAAAACCTTACAATTTTTTAGATTTTTAAGATCATTAGTGTCTATTATTTTTAAACCAAGGGCATTTAAGCGATCAACCTCTTTGTTATTATGAACTATATCACCTAAGCAATATAGTTCCTCTTCGTTTCTTAAAATAGATTCAGCCATTTCGATTGCATATACAACTCCAAAACAGAACCCAGAATGTTTATCAATTGTAATTCTCATCTTTAATTTTATTTATTAAATTTTCAATTAATATATTTTGATCATCTATTGAGATATTCGAGTTATCAATTAATAGAGCATCATCTGATTTAACTAGCGGATTAAATTCTCTATTTGAATCATTAAAATCTCGAGTATTAATATTTTTTAAAACTTCAGAGTAATTAACTTTTTCACCTTTATCAAATAGCTCAGTATATCTTCTTTTTGCTCTAACTTCTACTTTGGCAGTTATAAATAATTTAAGCTTAGCATCTGGAAAGACTTTTGTGCCAATATCTCTGCCATCCATGACAACATTCTTGTTTAGTCCCATTCTTTTTTGTAAAGAAACTAACTTAATCCTAACTTCTTTAATTTTAGCAATATTTGATACATTTTCAGAAACATCAATTCCTCTAATTAAATCTTCAACATTTTCGTTATTTAAAAAAGTTTCTGATTTCTTTAGATGTGCATTATATTGAAAATCTATATTAAGATTCTCTATTTTTTCCAACAACTTATCTATATCAATAATTGAATTATCAATTATTTTCTCTCGCATGCAATACAAAGTTACAGCCCGATACATTGCACCAGTATCAATATATCGCATTTTATATTTTCTGGCAATTGATTTTGCTATAGTACTTTTGCCACAAGAAGAATGACCATCTATTGCTATGTTAAAAAACAAACTCATTTTACAAGCCAAAAGTACTTAAATTTGTCGCAATACTAAAATTATTAGGAGATCCAGTAAGATGATAAACTGATCTACTATAATCAAAGAAATATTTTGAAACTCTAAAGCCTATCCCCCAAGAAAAACCAATCATTGCTGGGTAGGCGTCTGTAGTTAAATCAAATCTTCTTTGGAAGTTAAAACCACCTCTTAAAAACAGGCTTTTTCTAAAAGGATTTAGCTCACCTCCTATTGTTACATGTCTTAGTAATGTTTTAGCTATACTTTCATCAATAATTTGTGGGGAATCTGATTCTAGGTTAGTTTGCACCTTCAGTTTATAAATAGAACTTATATCAAAATTATTAATATTATCATAAGACAGAAAGTATTTAAAAGGAAGATATTTTAGTTCTCTAGTAATGGCAAATTGAATTTCAAATGGTAATTTTTCCTGCTCATAATTATAGTATGACAACTGTCTTCCTAAGTTTTTAATTAATATTGAAGAATAAAGTTTCTTTGATTCATCAAAATATGTGATTCCTATATTTGATGCTAATCCAAATGAACTATAAGATTCATAATTTGAATTTAAGATATTAAAGTTAACTCCTAACAAAATATAATTTAATAGTTTCTTACTAAGCCCAAAAGATATAACTTGATCATTAGCATTAAAGAGACCATTTCTTGACCCAGTTTGATCATTACGCTCAAAATCTCCGTAGCTAACTGATTTTAGTGACAGTCCAAATACACCTATTTCTTTAAATTCATGCGCAAACGAAAAAGAAAAAAGATTGATATCAGCAAAATAATCAACAAATGAAAAATAAACTTCATTATGCATTTTTGAATTTAATAATGATGGATTAGATTGTATCATAGAAACATCATCATCTATAATACTAATAGGACCTCCACCCAAAGATTCAATTCTTGGTGAATGCTCAATATTTAAAAATGAGAAAGATTTTTGACCACCATTTTGAGAACAAACAATTTCTGGTAAGACAAAAAGAAAAAGAAAAAGAAAATATTTGAAACTCATTTTATGAGGAACGATAAAAAGTAGATTTTATTTTACAAAGTTACACATTAATCTCAACAAAATTATCAACCTTTTCAGACAAAAGAGCAATATCAATAACCTCATTTAATTTATCAACATAATGAAAAGTAAGTCCTTTAATATATTTTGCATTAATTTCAAGAATATCTTTCTTATTTTGTTTTGATAAAATTATCTCCTTGATTCCTGATCTCTTAGCTGCTAATATTTTCTCTTTTATCCCACCTACAGGCAATACTTTGCCTCTTAGGGTAAGCTCACCTGTCATTGCAATTTTTTCTTTTACTTTTCTTTGAGTAAAAGAAGACACTAAAGATGTAAACATAGTGATCCCTGCAGAAGGACCATCCTTTGGAGTAGCTCCTTCTGGCACATGAACATGAACATTCCACTTCTCAAAAACGTTAAAATCTAAATTATATGATAAAGCGTGAGATTTTAGATACTCCATAGCAATTGTAATTGATTCTTTCATTACGACTCCTAAATTTCCTGTGACGGATAACTTTCCCTTTCCTCTATTTAAACTACTCTCAATAAACAAAATGTCCCCACCAACAGAAGTCCATGCTAAGCCCGTAACGACTCCCGCAACAGAATTATCACTTACTCGTTCTCTATCAAATTTTGGAGCACCTAAAACTTTTTCAATTTCATTTGAGCTTGGAGAATGACTGTATTTTTGATTCATAGCAATTGATTTTGCAACATTTCTAATCAATTTACTTATCATTTTATCAAGAGTTCTCACTCCAGATTCTCTCGTATACTGATCTGCAACTTTTTCAATGATTTTGTTTTCAAGAGTAAACTGAGTTTCTTCTATGCCATGTAACTTTAGCTGTTTTGGGAGTAAATGTTTTTGAGCAATCTGAACCTTCTCCTCAATAGTATAGCCATTCATCTCAATAATTTCCATTCTATCTCTTAAAGCTGGCTGTATTGTTGATAATGAATTTGCAGTTGCTACAAACATGACTTTTGACAAATCATAATCTAAATCTAAATAATTGTCGTGAAAAGTTTCATTTTGTTCTGGGTCAAGAACTTCTAGAAGAGCAGATGATGGATCACCATGATTATCTCTTGCAACTTTATCTATTTCATCCAATACAAAAACAGGATTTGAAGATTTTGCTTTTTTAATAGATTTAATTATGCGACCTGGCATAGCACCAATGTAAGTCTTTCTGTGTCCTCTAATTTCCGCCTCATCTCGAAGTCCACCAAGAGATACTCTTTCATAGTTTCTTTTTAATGATTCAGCTATTGATTTTCCTAAAGAGGTCTTTCCAACTCCAGGAGGCCCGTACAAACAAAGAATCGGAGATTTCATATCTCCTTTAAGTTTAAGAACAGCTAAATGTTCAATTATTCTTTCTTTAACTTGCTCTAATCCAAAATGATCACGATCTAAAATATCACGAGCTTTGTCCAAGTTAAATTTATCTTTTGTAACATCATTCCAGGGCAATTCTAAAATCAACTCAATATAACTTCTTTGAACTGCATAGTCAGACATTGAAGGATTCATTCTTTGCAACTTCTTTAACTCCTTATCAAATGCTATACCAATATCTTCATTCCACTTTTTTTTAGATGCCTGCAATCTCATTTCATCTATTTCTTTTTGAGAACCATTGCCTCCTAATTCCTCTTGAATTGCTTTCATTTGT
>NYTT01000053.1 GCA_002683775.1 Flavobacteriales bacterium | reverse complement strand
CACTAATGGTTCTTCAATCACTACCCTATCAATTTCAATATCACTATATTTCTCTAAAAAATCAACTTGAAATATATCCGCCTTTTTAATTAATAACTCTATACTAGTTTCTGGTTTTGGTTTTACTACCGGAGTTATGTGTGTCAATAACTGTAATTTACCATTATCTCCAAAATCTTCAAACAATGAAATACCAATGGTCTTGGTAGATACATCTAACCCTAAAATTCTACTCATACTAAAAACTTTACTCTTTATTATATTACAATCTGTACATTAAAAATGATCATCTCATTTTTAGTTTTTATAACGTGTCTATCTGTCTTACCTATTGCTAAAACATTGTTTGAACCGTCTGTGATTGCAATCTCACTAATTCTAACATTATCATTAATATCGAATGTGTTATTTTGAGTACTATAAAATTGTCCAACACCTGCAACACAAACGATATCTTGTACCACATCATTTTGTACACTATCGATAACTGTATTATAACTGTCAGCACTATAAAAGTAAAGTCCTAAACTATCATTAATTGTATTAGTTGATGGGTCCCCACTAAAATTAGTTGCGATATTATCAACAATTGTTTGATCAGTAATTGCAATAATACCTTTATCTAAATATGCGACACCCGCAATTTTATCTGAATTTATTCCTGTTGAAGCTATTGTTTCAACATTTATAGTTTCCTTACCACCTTGACTAAATGGTTTGTAACTATCGTAACCAGTAGACCAACTTTTAGTAGCATCATTATTAGGTTTTTGAATGTCATCAGAGACTAAATATGAAACATTTATTTGGTTACCAAACAATGAGTTTGGATATATACTAGTATCTTTATATTGTGAGTCTATAACCGTATTAGGTTTATTTGTTTTGGGGAATGTACTATATAGTGTATATGTTGTTGATCCAGTTGCTGTCCCACCACTAGTGTAACCCGTATAAACTGGTAATGTCATTTTTATAGATTTACCATCTATTAATTCACCATATTGATCATTATCAATTACAGATAATAATACATTACTATTACCTAAACTACTAAATGGGGTTTCAGACCATCCACCATCTACTGTTAATGCAGTAGTAAAATTATAAATATTTGCACTATTCAGTGGTAAACTTAAACTTCTAAATAAGTTTGTAAATTCACTAGTTGTTGCACTTTTACTAATTGTAAGGTAAGTTAAATTACTACCACTAACAGTTGTCTCACCTATTTGTCTAGTAATTGGTGTTATAGTAGTTGAATTGGGTTCCACTTTTTTTTGTGTCCTTGGACTAATAGTTCTATATAATTTACTATTAACTCCAACACCTGACGCAATATTATCACTACTACTACCAGTAATAAACGCTAAATTACCACTATTAACAGGTACCGTACCTGTAGGTAATGGTTCGCTAGTATAATAGTTAGCATCAGAGTCACCTAAAATAAAATGTGAAAAGATAGAATTATTTTTTTTTAATATTTCTTCCCTACCTAATTTTGTTAATCTAGCTCTTATCGTTACTGAAGTTGCGCTCGCTTGAAATCCCATTTTTTTTTATTTAAAAGTCTATTGTTAATTCTAATGAAGCAGTAGTTGTATTAGCCAATTTAATTGGTCTAGATAGTTTACCCACAAGAACTAAATTCTGATTATTATCTAATATCCCAATTTCACTAACATATCTATCATCTCCAAATCCAAATGTTGGGTTACTAGTACTTGATATAGTTGCACCATCTATATTAATATTAAATAGTGTTTTATATATTGTTGCACCTATGTGTGTTCTTATATTACCATAAAATAGTCTCTCATCACCAAAAGTCATTTTACCGTAATTAAGTGCCGATGACATATCTAATTCATCACCCAAACTAAATGTCGTTGCAGATGCCGCACCATAATCACCACCAGTTAAAATAAATCCCGTAGTGTTAGGGTTTTGATTCTCAAATAAAATAGGGTTTATTGTCTCTCCCGAAACATCAGTTATTTTAGTAGAAGTAAAATCAATAACCCTCCATTTAGATGGGTCTGGTCTACTAACTAAGTTTTTATCTACTACTTGAGCCAATAGTTTAAAATTATCTGCAAAGAATCCATAACCATCGTAATCAACTGATTCACGTTTTCTCATATAAGGTAATTGACCTAAATTATTAACTCTAAATTGTACGTCTTTATCTGAATTTGTTGTATTGTCTAATACTGTGTATCTCTGAGATGGTAGTGTTGGTGTAGTCACAGTTGTTGTACCTGTACTTCCTGTACCATTGTTTGATAACCAATATGTCATAAATAAACTTTCACCAGCCTTTAATGTTCCAGTACAATTACCGTCTACTGATGTAATTAACTCACCAGTCAAATCAGGTAACGTATAATTCCTATTAGACTTATATGACATAGCCGCCAACAATTCTTCATTATCTATAACAACTATTTTTAGTTGTGGATATACTCTACCAACTACCAATGGTAGTGTAGGTGTAACAGACATACCACTAAATTCAATTAAATCATAATATTCTATATCGTTATTAGTGGCAGTTGTTTTTAAAATTGTATCCGACACAAATCTCATACCCAATGTAGTACCACTACCTGTCCCAACATCATTTCTTCTGTGCCACATTACAGGAATATCTAAACTTAATAACTTACCAGTGTCTTCATCTATATAAAATTGTTCCCCATAAAAATTAGATATACAACTATTAGTATAATGTAATACACAAATTCCTTTTTGGAATGGATCCATATAACTAATAGAATCTAATTTAGTTCCTGTGGTTGATACGGTTAAGGTATCGTTATACCCTAAATATTGTTTAGTCCCAGCAAATTGTTCTGAACCAAATAAATTATGATCATGATAATTGATAGGGGAATCTTTATATTGTCCAGCTAAATTTTCAACCCAAACGTTATTCATATTCCACACCGGTACGTTTTCTACACAAATATCACAACTACTATCAAATGATAGTGTTCCCGTATTCCAATAAGCCGCTAATGAACTTAACCCATAATAATTATCTGATGGTTCATCACCACCCGGTATTGTATAATATGTTATAATAGTTCCTGAATATGCACTTAATGTAGGTAATACCCTATCAACTTTAATTGTTGTACCAGATATTTCTGTTATATTGTAGAAAGTGTTAACGGTTGCTGCCGTCATTGTATCACCAGTGTTATTACCTAGTGTTGGGTTTGAGAACCTAAAAACTATATAATCATTTACACTTGTTGCAGTAAGAGCAGTGTCCAATACTAATTCACCTTGTGTATATGGTGTCAAATCTACTGAACCATCAAACTTAGATAAATCCACAGTACCACTCTCCTTAATAAATTTAGTAGAAGTTTGTGCAGATAAACCAACATCTACTGAAGACCCAGAGAAAAACCCTCTATCTGCCGCTTCATTTGTTACTAATCCCTTTATAAGTTGTATATTACTTTGTTGATTTAAAGGGAATAAAAATTCGTTACTTTGATTTAATAAAAATGTAGATAAGAATGGGTTATCGTCTTTTGGTCTAAGTACTTTAGAAAAAATGTTTCTAACTGTGTTACCATCTGCCTCCGGAAATAAAAATTCACCAGTTGATGCTCCTCCAAGTACGGTAGGTGCGAATTGTGACCACCCCTTAACATAATTATAGTCAACTTCAGAATCACCAATCATATAGTTATTGAACGTTAATTGTCCTTTGGACAACTGTTCTCGACCTATATCGGTTAACTTTACCCTGACTAAGGTAGTACTTTGTTTATTTATATAACTCATTACTTTCTTTTATTTTATAATAAATATGCAGATTATTATAATATTTAATAATTATCCCCACTATTGTTTAAAACCTCAACTTTATTAATAAAGCTATATTTTACACTATAAATAATATTCCCAATTATAGGTGTATAAAATTTTTGGTTGACTACTCTGTAGATAAATTTAGAACCTGCTTTAGCATTTGTCAATGTTATTATCTTACTATATGTTTTTTGACCTACAACATAATCCACAACTTCCGAATATTCTACATTTTCAAAATCTATGTCATCCACATCAGTGAACTGAACAATAAATTTACCACTTGTAGTTAAAGGTGCTGTGTCAATAGACCAACTTATTTGTGGCGAATTAGTATCAATCCCACCATTTATTGCGTTAGTAGGTACGTAAAACGCCTCTACTACATCACCTGGGTTTAAAGGTTCTTCTAAAATGATTCTTCTAGAGTTTGAGAAAGACTGGAAGTATTCTATATTTCTAGCTAACATAGAACCATTTATACTTAATATGACATCACTACTCGATGGACTAATCAAATAATATTCATATTTTCCTTGTGTGGTATTATAAAAAACCCTATCAGTATCTAATTGAGTACCAGTCGCACCACTTTTTATTGTCTCCCCCACAGTATATAAATCAGCAATTAAGTCATTAACATTACCTTCTTTAACATACGCATATGTTAATATTTGATCAGGAAGTGGTTCGAATAATAATTCTATATAAGGTGTAAATACACTTGTTCCTGTTGTTGAACCTGTTGGAGATAATATAGCCCTATATTCCATATCTTTAGCTAAAATCCCACCATTGTAAGATACTATTGGGTCGGATAACCCTTGTATATTATAAGTTGATACACCAGATACTGTAACGACAGAAGAAACCGATAAAGAATTAATTGTTTTTGCTGGTGGTACAACACTACTATTAAATAAAGGTTGACTAGCTTCCAACATGTTTATAAAATACCAATCTGTTTCAGGTACGTATAAACCATATAAGTCACCACGTTTATAGGTGTTAACACTATTTCTTCTAACATTTTGTTGTTTAGCTATTAACGTATTCACATCGTAATCCCAATAAGATTTAATAATAAACTCACCCTCACCAATTTTGTTAGTAGAAATCAACATAGAATTTTCAGTGTTAGAACTTAAACTATTATAACTTATATTAAATGTTTGTAACGCTGAGGTTGAGAACTGATTACTAGTTTGATCGTATTTATAAATCTCACCATAGTAAGATAATTTTTTAGGTATAATTACATTGTTAACATTGTTAACTAATAAATTGAAATTAAAGTTGACTCTATTTTTAGGTGATATATATACGTATCTATCACACGTAATGGCTTTATCTGTAATAATGTTAGGTAACCCCCAATTAGATGACGTACCCGTAATTGTACTACTACTTAAAGAAAATCCATTTTCCTGAAAATTACACTGTACCCCTAAACCATTAGGGTTATGTATCATATGTAGGTTAGATGACCCTAAATCTGCTAAATAAATTTTTTCGTCAGGTCCCATCTGTAACGCACCTAAACTACTACCACTTATATTAGCTATTTCTATTTCATTATCTAAAATATCTGTTCCCGCTGTAAATGAAAGGTTGTATTGATATAGTTTTTCACCAGCACCATCTGAAATGTAAAATTTAGAAGAGTCTGAAGAAAATTCTAACCCATATGGTCCAACATCAAATGTCTTACCAGTAATGGATGTAAAATTATTTAATGTACCTCCCGAAGCATCAAAATCGAAAATATCTATAATATCTTCATCATATAATAAAGATATTAATTTAGTACAATCTGGTGATGTTTTCATATAACCTCTAGCTGTGTTATGTG
>NYTT01000052.1 GCA_002683775.1 Flavobacteriales bacterium | reverse complement strand
AGAAATGATTGTGTGGTCTTTAATTGGCCGGCTGAGAAGCTCGGCCGGCCAATTGACAAAAAAGAAAACTATGTCAAAAGATGTGTTGGTATTCCTGGTGACATATTAGAGCTAACTGAATCAGAATTAATAGTTAATGGTGAAGCACAAGAATTGTTAAAAGGAGTTAAGAATCAATGGCACTACAAACTTAAGACAAATGGCACTGGATTAAACCCAAATATTCTGCGTGAAAAATATGATATCACAGAAGGAGGGCTTGGACGTAATAGGAATGAATACAACTTATCATTAACAAATGAAAATCGTGATGCATTAGCAAGTTTCTCAAATATTAGCTCAATAACAAGAAAAGTAGAAAAAAAAGGGGTTTTTGCAAATTATATTTTCCCTCACAATGAAAATTACGCTTGGAACATAGATAATTTCGGTCCTATTAAAATACCACAAGCTGGTGAAAAGATAGATCTAACGATAACTAATTTATTAATTTATCAAGATATCATCGAAAGATATGAAAACAATAAACTTGAAATTATTGATAATCAAATTTATATTAACGACAAACTTTCTGAAAATTATATTTTCAAAATGAATTATTACTGGATGATGGGTGATAATCGTCATAATTCAGCAGATAGTAGATTTTGGGGATTTGTTCCTGAAGATCACATAGTAGGAAAAGCACTTTTTATCTGGATGAGCTGGGATAAAAATGCCAAAGGGCTAAAGAAAATAAGATGGAACCGTTTATTCACTAGTGTTAAATAACCCTCTCTTATCGACAGCATATTTAGCTCCAATTAGCTACTATGCTATACTATTAAAACAAAACAATAGTATGATCGAATATCATGAGCATTTTATAAAAAAAAGTATTAGAAATAGGTGTGACATAATGAATACAAATGGTAGGCTAAGCTTATCAATACCTGTAAATCGTAAAACAAAAACAAAAACAAAAATCTCAAAAATTAAAATATCATATGCAGAAAATTGGCAAAAAAATCATTGGAAGTCAATTGTTTCGTCTTATAATTCCTCCCCATTTTTTGAGTACTATAAAGATAAATTGAAGCCATATTTTCTAAAAGAAGAAGAATATCTCATTGATTTTAATAATAATCTACAAAAAGAAATTTTAGCATTATTAAAAATAAAATCTAAAATAACCTACAATTCGATTTATAAAAGAACAGGCGATTTTACTGATCTCAGAGATAATAATGCTGTAAAGATAAATACTATAAGTTATGATCAAGTATTTATGGAAAAACATAAGTTTATTAATAATTTATCAATAATTGACTTACTTTTCAACATGGGCCCAGAAAGTTTAGATTATCTTCAACAATTACAAATTAAGATTAATATCTAATTTTTTCTGATAAGTAGAGCCTAATAATACAATTTATAATTTCATTTATTTATTTTTGAAAAAAAAACATAGTGGACTTAGAATTTAATAAAAATGATGATAGTATGAGATTACTTATCTCTGAAATGAAAAGAAAGCATGCCAATATTTGTTTGGGAGGAGGAAAGAATAAAATTAAAAAACAACACGAGAAAGGCAAGCTTACTGCAAGAGAACGAATTGATTACTTAAAAGACAACAATGTAGACTTTTTAGAGATAGGTTCTTTTGCTGGTGATGGGATGTATAAAGAATATGGTGGATGCCCATCAGCTGGTGTAGTTGCCGGAATCACATTTGTAAGCAACAGGCAATGTGTTGTAATTGCAAATGATGCAACTGTTAAAGCAGGAGCTTGGTTTCCAATTACAGCTAAAAAGAATTTAAGAATGCAAGAAATTGCAATGGAAAATAGACTGCCAATAATTTACCTAGTTGATAGTGCTGGTGTTTTTCTTCCTATGCAAGATGAAATATTTCCTGACAAAGAACATTTTGGAAGAATTTTCCGTAATAATGCAAAGATGAGTTCAATGGGTATTACACAAATTTCTGCTGTTATGGGAGCATGTGTTGCAGGAGGTGCATATTTACCAATTATGAGTGACGAAGCACTTATAGTAAATAAAACAGGATCGATTTTTCTTGCTGGAAGTTACCTTGTAAAAGCTGCGATTGGTGAAATTATTGATAACGAAACTTTGGGGGGAGCTTCAACACATTGCGAAATATCTGGTGTTACCGATTATAAAGCAAAAAATGATAAGGATGCATTAGATAAGATACGAAACATTATAAATAAAATTGGAAGTAATGAAAAGGCTGGTTTTAATAGAGATAAACCAGTAAATCCAAAAATGAATGAAAAAGAGATTTATGGTATAGTTCACAGAAATAGAGCAAAACCATATAACATGAAAAGTATAATTAAACGTCTTTCAGACAATTCAGATTTTGATGAATATAAAGAAGGATATGGAAAAACAATAATTTGTGGCTATGCCAGAATTGATGGCTGGGCAGTTGGTATTGTAGCTAATCAGCGAGAAATAATAAAAGATAAAAAAGGTGAAATTCAATTTGGTGGAGTTATTTACTCTGATTCAGCTGACAAGGCAGCTAGATTTATTGCAAATTGTAATCAAAAGAAAATACCTTTAGTTTTTCTTCAAGACGTGAATGGATTTATGGTTGGTTCTAAATCGGAACACGGTGGTATAATTAAAGATGGTGCTAAAATGGTAAATGCTATGGCAAATTCTGTTGTACCAAAATTCACGGTAATTGTAGGAAACTCTTATGGAGCAGGTAACTATGCAATGTGTGGAAAAGCATATGACCCAAGACTAATTGTAGCATGGCCAACAGCAGAAATAGCTGTTATGGGAGGAGAACAAGCCGCTAAAGTTTTATTACAGATTGAAAAAGCATCATTAAAAAATAAAGGCGAAGAAATTAATGAGCAAAATGAGAGAAAACTATTAGATACCATTACAAAGAAATATAAAGAGCAAACCTCTCCATTTTATGCAGCATCTAGGCTGTGGATAGATGCTATTATTGATCCTACTCAAACTAGACAAGTAATTTCGATGGGGATTAATGCAGCAAATAATGCTCCAATTACAAAAGCATATAACCCTGGCATAATACAAAGCTGAAGTCTGCTTATATTTTAATTATACTACAGATGATATGTTGTAATGAGAATTTTTGTATTACACTTTTAGAAATTATAATATTAGTCAAAGTATACATCTTAAAATAAAATCTACTTACTATATTTGTAAATTAAAAATTTTTTATGATTAATATTACCTTACCAGACGGAAGCATTAAAAATGTAAATTCAGGAATATCAGCAATGGATATTGCAATGGATATTTCTGAAGGATTAGCTAGAAATATCTTGTCTGCTAGCGTTAATGGGGAAGTATGGGATATTAATCGACCAATTAATACAGACGCATCATTAATTCTTCATACTTGGAATGACGATGAAGGTAAAATGAGTTTCTGGCATTCCTCTGCTCACATCTTAGCCGAAGCATTAGAAGCACTATACCCAGGTGTTAAACTTGGAATAGGCCCTGCTATTGATAATGGGTTTTATTACGATGTCGATCTTGGGGATCATGTTCTTACTTTAGAAGAATTTCCTAAAATTGAGAAGAAAATGAAAGAACTAGCTTCTCGAAAAATGTCCTTTGAAAGATATTATATTTCAAAGCAAGATGCGCTAAATTATTTCAATAAAAAGGGAGATGAATATAAATTAGAATTACTCGATGAGCTAAAAGATGGAGATATAACTTTCTATAAGCAAGGTAATTTTACAGATCTCTGTAAAGGCCCACATATTCCTTCTACAGGCAAAATAAAAGCAGTAAAATTATTAAATATTGCTGGAGCTTATTGGAGAGGAGATGAAAAGCGAAAACAATTGACACGAATCTATGGAGTATCATTCCCAAAACAAAAAGAGCTTACAGCTCATCTTGATTTATTAGAAGAAGCGAAGAAACGAGACCACAGAAAGCTTGGAAAGGAAATGGAACTTTTTACCTTTTCACAAAAAGTTGGTCAAGGATTACCATTGTGGCTGCCTAAAGGAGCACAATTAAGAGAAAAATTAGAAAATTTTCTTAAAAAAGCACAAACTCTTGCAGGATACTTACCAGTTATTACCCCACACATTGGTAATAAGGACTTATATGTTTGTTCTGGCCATTATGAAAAGTATGGAGAAGATTCGTTTCAGCCAATAAAAACTCCTAACGAAGGAGAAGAGTTTTATCTAAAGCCTATGAACTGTCCACATCATTGCGAGATATACAAAACAAAACAATATTCGTATAGAGATCTTCCTGTTCGCTTTGCTGAATTTGGGACAGTTTACCGTTACGAGCAATCTGGAGAATTACATGGGCTGACACGCGTAAGAGGCTTTACTCAAGACGATGCACATTTATTTGTAAGACCAGATCAAGTAAAACAAGAATTTATAGCAGTAATTGATCTAGTACTTTATGTTTTTAAAGCACTAGGATTTTCTAACTATAAAGCTCAGATCTCATTGCGTGATCCAAAAAATAAAAAAAAATATATTGGTTCTGATGAAAACTGGACTAAAGCTGAAAATTCTATAATTGAAGCAGCCAAAGAAAAAGGGCTAGAAACAGTAATTGAATATGGTGAGGCAGCCTTTTATGGACCTAAACTAGATTTCATGGTAAAAGATGCGCTCTTTAGAGAGTGGCAACTTGGTACAATCCAAGTTGATTATAATCTTCCAGAAAGGTTTGAATTAGAATATACAGGAGCAGATAACCAAAAGCATAGACCAGTTATGATCCATAGAGCACCATTTGGATCAATGGAAAGATTTGTCGCAATTCTTATTGAACATTGTAGCGGTAATTTCCCTCTATGGCTTGCACCAGATCAGTTTATTATTTTACCTATAAGTGAAAAATATCATGATTATGCAAAAAAAGTATCTAGATTTCTAAAAAAATACGATATTTGCGGCCCGATAGATTTTAGAGCTGAAACTACAGGAAGAAAAATAAGAGATGCTGAAGTTTCTAAAAAGCCTTATATAATCATTGTTGGAGAGAGAGAAGAGAATGAAGAAAGCATATCTGTTCGTAGGCATGGAGGAGAAAATTTAGGAAACATGTTAACAACAGATTTTAGAGATTTAATAAATGAAGAAATAGATAAATTAATAACGTTTAATAATTAAAAAATAATAAGATCGCAATTAGAAGACCATATAGAGGTAGAGTAATTCCAAAAAAATTACATAAAACAAATAGAGAAATAACAGCAGCATTTGTCAGAATGGTAGGAGACAAAGTTGAACCTAAAATTTGTTCATTAGACGAAGCAATAAAAATAGCAAAGAATCTTAATTTAGATCTAGTTGAAATCTCACCAAATGTTGATCCGCCTGTATGTAAAGTTATAGATTACAAGAAATTTATTTACGATCAGAAAAAGAAACTAAAAACAATACAAAGTAAAGCACAAAAAGTTGTTATAAAAGAGTTAAGGTTTGGCCCCAATACTGGAGATCATGATTTTGAATTTAAATTAAAACATGCCAAAAGTTTTCTTAAAGATGGTGCAAAAGTAAGAGCATTTGTTTTCTTTAGAGGAAGAACAATCATCTTCAAAGAACAAGGACAAATACTCCTCTTAAAATTAGCACAAGCTCTTGAAGAATTTGGAGTAGTTGAAGAAATGCCAAAGCTAGATGGGAAAAAAATGATAATGATTATTGCACCAAAAAAGAAAAATAAAAAATAAAAAAAATGCCAAAAATAAAAACAAAAGCTGGAGCAAAAAAAAGGTTTAAACTAACCGGCTCTGGAAAATTAAAAAGAAAGCAAGCGTTTAAGTCTCACATCTTGACCAAAAAAGAAACTAAACAAAAGCACAACCTAACTAAAACAGAATATGTATCAAAAGCAGATACAAAAAGTATTAAATTACAGTTAGGAATATAATGAAACTAAACTAAGGTT
>NYTT01000051.1 GCA_002683775.1 Flavobacteriales bacterium | reverse complement strand
TTTTCTCTGTATGTGATGCATGCATGTTTGTCAATTTCATTAGCCCAAGTAATTTTGAATCCAGAATTTTTAAAGCCTTGACAAATACCTCCTACTCCAGCATATAAACTTCCAACTTTAAATTTTATCTTACTCATTCTGTAAAATTATAAATTAATATTACAGTCTGTAATTTTTAATTTATTAAATCACATATTTAAGATTATTAACATTTTGTATAGATTTTTACTAAAAATGTTATGCAAAGTAAATTTTTTGTTTATGTTTGTACCATATTAATCAAAAAAAAAAAAAATGTTATTAGATATTGTTACAAAAATGGCACCAGATGATTACGTAGGCTTTACTTTTTTTATTGGCTACATGGCGATGGCTGCTGCATCTGTTTTCTTTTTCTTCGAAAGAGGAAGTGTTGATGCAAAATGGAAATTATCATTATTAGTATCAGCATTAATTACTGGTATTGCTGCTGTTCATTATGGTTACATGCGTGATTATTGGGGAGCTACAGGGGATAGTCCTACATTTTTCAGATATGTAGATTGGATCTTAACTGTTCCATTAATGTGTATTGAATTTTATTTGCTCACAAAATTAGCTGGAGCCAAGAAAAGTCTTTTATGGAAGTTAATTCTTGCTTCAACTTGGATGTTAGTTTGTGGATATATTGGAGAGGCATTTACAGATGGATCTACAGGTCATTCTGTTCAGTGGGGAGTACTTTCTACTATTGGTTACTTATACATTGCCTACACAGTATGGTTTGGTGAGGTTGCTCAATTAGCTGAAAATAGTAACTCTGATGTTATTAAAAAAGGTGTAAGAGCTTTAGCTTGGTTCGTTCTTGTAGGATGGGCAATATATCCAATAGGATACATGTGTATGGAAGGTGGCTGGTTAAGCAGTGTCATGGCACCTGAAAACGTTGATGTATGGTATAATCTTGCTGATGCTATTAACAAGATTGGGTTTGGATTGGTTGTTTATGGCATAGCAATTTCTGAATCTAAATCAAACAAATAAATTTAATTATTTATTTTAATTTTTAAAACGGAGCAAGTAAATATACCTGCTCCGTTTTTTTATATAATTAATGAATCTATTTACTTTTATATATTTAATTGGGGTTTATATAATCCTAAATTTATTTCAAGGATTTAAACAAATTGATTTAAATGATCAGTTAATTTACTCATCTTTTTTTATTTTATTAATTGGTATCCCACATGGGGCAATTGATCACGTTTTATTCTTTAAAAAAAGAAAAATTTCAAAGCTTAAATTTTATGTTCTTTATATAGGTTTGATTTTTGCTTTTTTGATTTTGTGGCATGTTTCGGTTTTTTACAGTCTGATATTTTTTTTATTTATATCAGCATTTCATTTTGGTGAATCACAGTTCCCCCATATTAATATTCAACCTATATTTAAGAATATTTTTTATTTCATTTGGGGAATTTCATTACTTTCAACTCTAATGTTTTATAATATTGAAGAACTAAAAAGTATTACATTATTTTTTGATGATACTGTTGTTCTTGAGCAAGTTTATGATTTGAGTAAATTGTCTATTTTATTTTACAGCACTAATGCTTTTACATTTATTTCAATGTTTATTTTTATCTTTATGAAGAAAATTAATCTAGATAGATTTTTTTCAGAAATTTTCCTATTATTTTTAATTCATGCTACTTTTTATCTTTTCCCGTTTATAATAGGATTTACACTATACTTTGTTGCACTTCACTCTTTAAAAGTCATGAATGATGAATATATTTTCTTAAAAAAAGAAACTCCAAATTTTAAGATTTTTGATTTTATTAAATTACTAGCTCCTTATTCAGTCTTGAGTATATGCTTTACAGCTTTATTGTTAGTATTATCATACAATAATATAATTGGTTATTCAGTACCTCTATTATCAATCATGATAATTTCAGTAATAACATTACCACATGCTATTGTAATGAATGTATTTTACAACTAAGTATAACCTAAAATAAGTTTTTTAAATGATGTTTTATATTTCAGAATCTTTTAATTCTGGATCTTTTTTTAATTCTTCTTCTTGTGATTTGTGTGAGTAGTTGATCATATATAACAAACCGAAGATATATAAAGAAAATATAATAAATCCTACAATAAAAATTCCTGTATTCATGATTTCCTTCTTTGTCTAATTGCTATTGCAAATAATAAAATCGTACCTGGCCAATGTGCAGAATATTGTGCTCCATCTAAATCTCCGGACATACCTAACCCAATTGAATATAACATACAAATAAAAGCTAGTATTACAGGGTAGTAAACTGCTATAAATGGTTCTTTCTTTCTTCGCATAATCTAATCTTTATTGCAAATGTATAACTTTTTATTGTAAAAGTTATACATTTGCAATAAAGAAATAAAAGAATAGTATAAAAGAAAGTATTTTGAAGTAAAATTGAGTTAAATCCTTAATTAAATTGTTTAAGTGCAGTCTGAACAAACTCATCTTCAATGCAACTTATTTCATAATATATATCTTCACCCCAAATGTTTTTTGAAATATTTGCTAGCAACATATTTTTTAAATATTTTAATTCTTTCTCACCTAATTTGATCTTATCATTTGTAGAATCATTTGAAATATAGTTGTTAAAATCTTCGTATATGCTAGTTATCTGTAAATTTTTATAGCTTTTTACATTGGTCTTTTTAAGTAATTCACTTTTTTCAAAACAAAATTTGTTAATCACGCCATCTCTAATCATTTTATTTATTGGAAAATAATTTAATGTAGTGTCTCGATCAATTCTAATATCTGGAGTTATTCCACCCCCACCATAAACCAATCTGCCTTCTTTTGTTTTGTATTCTAGCGAATCATATTTTTGAAGTTGTTCGTTCCTTGTATACTGTTCTAAAAAGTATTCTTTAGAGTTCTTCCCATAATCTTTTTGAATACATCTTCCACTAGGCGTATAATACCTTTGTGTTGTCAATCTCATTACTGAACCATCAGGCAATCTTATTTGCTCTTGAACAAGCCCTTTTCCAAATGATCTCCTTCCAATTATCAAACCTCTATCATTGTCTTGAATTGCTCCAGAAACAATTTCTGAAGCTGAAGCTGAACCTTCATCGATAAGGCAAATAATATCAATATCTTCCAGCTCTCCATTTGATGTAGCGTAAATTTCATCTCTTTCTCTGTTTCTGCCTTCTGTAAAAACAATTAATTCTCCGTCTTTAAGAAACTCATCACAAATTTGATTAGAAATATGAAGATAGCCACCTGGATTACCTCTAAAATCTAAAATTAGTTTTTCCATTCCTTGATTGATTAGTTTATTACACTTTTTATTCATTTCATTAAATGTAGTTGCCGCAAATCGGTTAATTTTTACATAACCAATTTTATCATCTAATAGAATGCCAGCGCTTACACTAACTAATGGAATATCATCTCTAATAATTTTAAATAAAATAGGATCTTTAGTTCCTCTTCTTTTTATCTTAACGTTTACTTCACTTCCCTTTTCCCCTCTTAAAAGTTTTATTACTGTCTCATTTTTTACACCAATACTTGCAACATTTTCATCTTCAACTGTTATAATTCGATCACCGGATTTAATTCCTAGTTTTTGAGATGGTCCTCCCTCTATTGGAGATATTACAACTATACTGTCTTCAATAATATTAAACTCTACACCTATACCACTAAAACTTCCATTCATATCCTCCTCAATAGCTTTATAATCATTAACAGAGATATATGATGAATGTGGGTCAAGCTCATTAAGAAAGGTATTAATAGTTTTATTTTCAAAATCAGAATAATTTATACTATCAACATAGTGGTTATCTATTATTTTTAAAATATTATCAATTTTATTTTCATGCTCATTATTTTCAGAATTACTTATATTTCCAATAAAAATTCCAATTGAAATTAAGACAGCATATACAAGAGGTTGAATAATTTTCATTAAATTTTCTCTTTATCAAATTCTAAGACTTCAACACCAGCTTTCAAAAGAAATTGAATGCCGGTTGTATCTTTATATTTGTTAATAAACACTAATCTTTTGATTCCTGATTGATGTATTAACTTACTACAATCTTTGCATGGGGACATTGTTAGGTACAATGTGCCTCCATTACAATTGTGAGTTGAGCTTGCAGTTTTTAGTATGGCATTTGCTTCAGCATGAAGAACATACCATTTAGTGGCTCCACTATCATCTTCGCAACAATTTTCAAATTTTGACGGTGTTCCATTATATCCATCAGAAATAATCATCTTATTTTTCACAATTAATGCTCCTACTTTTTTTCTTTTACAATGAGAAAGTTTTGCCCATTCTAATGCCATTCTAAGATAAGCTCTATCATATTTTTGTTGTTTATCCATATTCTGCTAAAGTAAATTAAGGTTATATTAGATTAATGGTATTTCAGAAATAATTTTTATACCATCTGGAAAGATTAACTCTTCAACATCTTTTTTAAATAATGGATCAAATTCACCGCCAAAATGAGTCCAAAACCAGATACCTCCTTTAGTTAGTAATAATCTTTTAATTAGAGTCTTTTGAGATTCCCAAATTTCAATAGGTAAATCTGCATAAAGTACTTGAGCGTAGGTGTTCCATATTGTTCCTATGCAGTTATGTAAAATTAAACGATATCTAAGTCTCTCCTCTTCACTCAAACTGGACGGATCACTATTTCTTTTAAAGAATATTCGCAAAACCTTTTTATCCTCAAAAATTGCTTGTCTAATCTGAAGTGTATGACTAATGCTTGAATTAATTCCTTGTGAACGTGCAGCTTTTGTATTATGATCAATTTGAATTGTATTCTGTTTTACTTGAAATGCTAAATATAAAAGTGAAATAACAACAGCAATTGCACTTACAAATTGCCCCATATTTCCTAAATCATCCCAGCTTATATTTTTAAAAATATTATGGTTTTTTTTATCTTCCATTTTAAGATATTGAGTTTTTATATAAAGAAGTTCAAATTTATAAAAATCTTAAAATACTAAATATTATTATTGTGATTAATTTTACGTAATAATAAAAAAAGCAGAAAGTTTAATTTCTGCTTTAGTGCCCAGAGCCGGGATCGAACCGGCACGGTTTGCACCATTGGTGTTTGAGACCAACGCGTCTACCAATTCCGCCACCTGGGCAATAGATTTGCAAAAGTAGAAGTTTAATCTTACAGTGAATAAAAATATCTATTTTTTTTTGCTTGGTTTTTTATATGTTAAATTGTATATTTGCTGCCCTTTTAATTAGGAAATAATATGAGTACTTCAGTTAAATTTTTTGCAGGAAATAATACGCTTAACTTAGCAACTAAAATAGCAGAAAATTTTGGTAGCCAATTAAGCAGTTCTTCATTTGTTGCTTTTTCAGACGGAGAATTTGAACCGTCTTTTGATGAAACTGTTAGAGGTTCAGATGTTTTTCTAGTACAATCTACAAATCCCCCTTCTGATAATCTAATGGAATTATTGTTAATGATTGATGCTGCTAAAAGAGCTTCAGCTGCCAATATTATTGCAGTGATTCCTTATTTTGGTTATGCTAGGCAAGACAAAAAAGGTAAGCCAAGAGTACCAATTGGTGCCAAACTAGTTGCAAATTTACTTACTTCAGCAGGAGTTAATCGTATTATGACCATTGATCTTCATGCCGATCAAATACAAGGTTTTTTTGAAGTTCCGGTTGATCATTTATATGCTTCAGAATTATTTATTGAGGATATTAAAAAGTTAAACCTAAAGAATTTAATTATAGCTTCACCTGACATGGGTGGTAGTAAACGTGCTAATGTATATGCAAAATTATTAAATTGTGGTGTTGTTATTTGCTATAAGGAGAGAACAAAAGCAAATGAAATTGGTACAATGAAAGTATTAGGAGATGTTGATCGTAAAGATGTTATTATTATTGACGATATGGTAGATACAGCAGGAACTTTAACAAAAGCTGCAGATCTCATGATAGCTAATGGAGCTACAAGTGTTAGAGCTTATTGTACACATGGTGTTTTAACTGGTAATGCATATAAAAACATTGATAATTCTAGTATTTCTGAGCTAGTAATTACTGATACAATTCCTAAAAAGCACGTAAGCCAAAAAGTAAGAGAGATTTCTGTTTCTAGCTTTCTGGCTACAACAATTAAAGCAGTTACAGAGAACAAATCAATTAGCTCTACATGGAAGAGCAACAATAAATAACAAATATTAACTAAATTTAAATAATAATGAAAACACTAGCAATTAGCGTTAAAGAAAGATTAAATGTTGGAAAAACCAACACAAGAGCGTTAAGAAATCAGGGTAATGTACCATGTGTACTTTACGGGGGAGAAAAGCAAGTGACTTTCTATGCTCA
>NYTT01000050.1 GCA_002683775.1 Flavobacteriales bacterium | reverse complement strand
TTAAAAAAATTTACAAATCAAGCTATTCAGAAAAAGCTTAACACTGCTTCTCTTAAAAATTTTAAGAATCAACCAAATTTAAGTAAAGATGGAGCAATTAATGATGCGCTTAAAGGAGGAGATTTAATTTTAGCTCAAATATCAAAAGAACCAATATCGACAAAAGGACCTAGACTTACAACAGAAATATCTCTTGCTGGAAGATATATGGTGTTATTACCTTTTTCAGACAAAGTATCAATTTCACAAAAAATTGATGACAATGAAGAGCAAAAAAGGTTGAAAAAACTAATTCGTAGTATTAAACCACAAGGATTTGGAGTTATCATTAGAACTGTTGCAATGGGAAAAAAAGTTGCAGAACTTGATACAGATTTAAAAAACCTATATAAAAAGTGGCAAGGAATCAGCAAAAAATTAATAGGAGCCCAACCTAATACAAGAATTCACGGCGAATTAAACAAAGCATCAACTATACTCAGAGACCTCTTAAGTGCGAAATTTAATAGCATCTATGTTAATAATTCTCAACTACATCAAGAGCTTAAAGAATATTTAACAAGAATTGCACCTAAACAAGAGAAGATAGTTAAATTGCATAAAAAAGAAAGCCAAATCTTTCAAGAATTTAATGTTACAAAGCAAATTAAAAGTGCCTTTGGAAAAAATGTAACTATGAAAAAAGGAACATACCTTGTAATTGAGCATACAGAAGCATTACACGTAATAGATGTAAATAGCGGTAAAAAAGTTGATGCTAAAAAAGATCAAGAAGAAAATGCACTTGCTGTTAATTTAGAAGCGGCTAATGAAGTTGCAAGACAATTAAGGCTAAGAGATATGGGAGGTATCATTGTCGTAGATTTTATAGACATGAAACATGAAAAAAATAGAACTCTCCTTACTGAAAAACTAAAGGAAGCGATGAGTACTGATAAAGCTAAACACAATGTCCTTCCTCCTACAAAATTTGGTCTTGTTCAAATTACAAGACAAAGAGTTAAGCCTGAAATGAACATAGACACACAAGAAAAATGTCCAATGTGTACTGGAAACGGCAAGATTGACTCAAGCTTGTTAATTGTTGATCAAATTGAAACTAAAATCCATAACCTCAGTAATACATTTGACAAAAATTTAAATATCACAACTCATCCATTTGTTTCTTCTTATATAAATCAAAAACAAGGTTGGTTCTCATCTTCAATAAGTAAAAACTGGAGTAAAAGATTTGGTAAAAATATCACGGTTATTGGAGATGAAAGACTGCACCTACTTCAATATTCAATAATTAAGAAATAAAAGTTTTTTCTGATAAAACTATTCTTTTATACCATATCAAAAGAGGTACAATTGATAATATCATCATTAACGATCCTACTAAATACCCATATCTAATATTATCATCAATTTGGAAATAGGAAATTGTAAAAAGACCAATCAGTATCATTCTAAAGATAATATTTAACATATTAAAAACAGAGTTTGTCCTTCCAATCAAATTGTTTGGCACATGATTGAAGATATATGTTGTTCTGAGAATTCTAACGCCAGCATTTGTAATACCTATTAAAAAATTAACAACAAAAAATATAACTATTAATTTATACACAGCAATTAAGCAGAATGCTACAGAAACAACAAGCATCAAAATTATTACTGCCAATACAGTATTTATATTTTTAAATATTCTTAATATCAAAAAACCTGAAAAAATAGCCCCAAAGGAATAGTATATTTCAGCTGAGGCAAAGGTATTTCCATCCATATTTAGAAAATTCTTAACGTATGAGGGGAGTAAAACATGTATTTCCACTAATGTAAATGCAAACAACATATAAGATGCTAATCCAAAAATAAAAATATTAAGATGGCTAAATAAATAATCAAATCCTCCTTTTAATCTGCTTAATAACCCATCGGTATTAATATTTTCATTTGAAATTGGAGTATACCTCATTAAAAGAAAAATAAAAATCACTAACAAATATGTTATAGCATCCATCAAAAAAATTTCATATATTTCCCATGGTTTAATATTAAATGGAATATAAATTGAAAACCCTGCTATTTCCAAACTATTATTTGATGTTCCGGTAAGTAAAATTGCAGCAAATGCACCTGCTATAACTGAAGTTACTTGTCCTTGAACTTCAATATAAGAGTTAAGCTTTCCATAAAATTTTGGTTCTGTTATTTCTTGACCAAAAGCATATAAGTTAGGATAGTGAATGTTATAGTTAAAAATAGTTACTCCAAATACAAATACTACTAAAATATCATTTAGGGTACCAGTATAAAAACCTACAAAAGCTATAGCACCTATCAATATACCACAAATTGCATTAAATACTATAAAAAGTTTTTTTCTTGAGTATCTATCAACAAGTGTTCCAGCATATATCCCCCAAAAAAGTGTAAGAAAAGTTATTAAGAGATAAGAATTTGCAAAATATTCTGCATTATCAACTACCTTAACAAAATACCAAGGTATAGCTACCATACTAATACCCTGAGCAAAACCAGATATTATATTGGCCAAGAAAAGAAGGGTAATGGTGTATCTATTTTTCACAAATACAAAAGTACTATTTAAAAACATAAACCCTACATTTGATTTATGGTTGATAAAAGTAATTACGACATAAAAAATTTAATTGAACAATTAAAAAGTTATTGCGCAATTCAGGAAAGATGTAGTAATGATATAGTAACTAAAATGAAATCATGGCGAATAACAAATAAAAATCAAAATAAAATTTTAGAAATACTTATACAAGAAGATTTCATAAATGACAAAAGATATTCCAAATCATTTTGCAGAGGAAAATTTAGAATCAAAAAGTGGGGTAAGATAAAAATCGTAAATGAATTAAAAAGAAAAAATATAAACTCCACAACAATAATAAGCTCCTTAAATGAAATTAGCGATATGGATTATAGTAAAGAATTAGATACTCAATTTAATAAAAAAAAACAATCTATAAATACATTAAACTACTATGAAAAAAAGAAAAAGATAGCAAACTACTTAATAGGAAAAGGATATGAAAGCAACTTAGTTTGGGAAAAACTTAGAGAATTAAAAGAATAATTATTTTTGTAAAATGGTAACAAAAGATCATCTAAAAAATCTTTCGAAAAGAAAAGATGAATTATCAAAATTTCTTGATATAGATATTAAAAAAGCTAAAATCATGAAACTAGAAGAAATTACTCAATCTGAAAAATTTTGGGAAAATCCAGTCGAAGCACAAAAAATATTAAAACAAATTAGTTCTTTAAAGCTTTGGGTAACATCTTTTGAAATCATTGAAAAAAACATAGTAGAACTAGAAGTTTTAATTGAGTTAGAAGCAGATATAAGTGAACTTGAAAGTCAGCTTAGCATAACAAGATTATCAGTAGAAGATCTTGAATTCAAAAATATGTTAAGTGCTGAAGAAGACAACTTATCTGCAGTAATGGTAATAACTCCTGGAGCAGGCGGGACTGAAAGTCAAGACTGGGCAGAAATGATAATGCGCATGTACCTTATGTGGGGAGAGAAAAATCACTACAAAATAAAAACATTAGATATCCAAAAAGCCGAACCTGTTGGAATTAAATCAGTTACGCTTGAATTTGAAGGCGAATTTTCCTTTGGACATCTTAAAGGAGAGAATGGAGTGCATAGACTTGTAAGGATATCTCCTTTTGATTCAAACGCTAAGAGACACACATCTTTTGCATCTGTATTTGTTTACCCTTTAGCAGATGACACAGTAGAAATTGTTATTGATCCTTCAGAAATTAGCTGGGATACTTTCAGAGCAAGTGGAGCTGGTGGACAAGGGGTAAATAAAACTGAATCAGCAGTTAGACTAAAGCACGAACCAACAGGTATTACAATAGAAAATTCGGAATCAAGGTCACAATTAGAAAATAAGGCAAAAGCAATACAATTATTAAAATCTCAACTTTATGAATTAGAAATACGTAAAATTCAAGAAGAAAAAAATAAACTAAATGTAGAAAAGAAGAAGATAGAATGGGGCTCTCAAATAAGAAATTATGTATTACACCCTTATAAAATGGTAAAGGATTTAAGAACAAGCTACGAAAGTTCGAACCCTGACGCTGTTCTTAATGGGGATATAAATCCCTTCATAAAATCATATTTAATGGAATTTGGACATGAATAAAATAAAAATCTATCACAACCCTAGTTGCAGTAAAAGTAGAAGAGCACTTGAGCTAATTCTAGAAAAAAAAATGAAAATCGAAATAATTGAATACCTTACACAACCAATTACAATTAAAGAATTAAAATTAATATTAAAAGTTTTAAAATTAAAACCATATAATATTGTGCGAAAGAACGAAAAAGTATGGAAAGAAAACTATTCTAAAATAGAATTGACAGAGAAAGAAATAATAAAGTTAATAATTGAGAATCCAATAATTTTAGAAAGACCTATTGTAATAAATAATAATTTAGGGGTAATTGCTAGACCAGCTGAAAGAGTACAAGAAATTTTTAATTAGGAATCTGATCTTTATCTAATTTCCCCTCTCGTAGCCAAACATAAATAAAATAAGGGACTACTCCACCTAAAAAAAGTAGACACCAAAATGCCATTAAAAAAACAAAAACAAATATTAAAAAGCCTATAAATTTCATAATTAGTAATTTTACACAAAGAAACAACAAGAAATAAGAATATCAAAAGAATTTAAGATGAAATATAGAATAGAAAAAGATACAATGGGAGAAGTTAAAGTTCCAGCAGACAAATATTGGGGAGCGCAAACTCAACGTAGCATCAATAATTTTAAAATTGGAGATACTGCATCTATGCCTTTAGAAATTATTTATGGATTTGCATATTTAAAAAAAGCGGCAGCTTATACTAACTTTGACTTAGGAGTGATTTCGATAGATAAGAGAGATCTAATTTCAAAGGTATGTGATGAGATTATTAGCGGAATTCATAATGAACAGTTTCCTTTAGTTATTTGGCAAACAGGTAGTGGAACTCAAAGCAATATGAATATCAATGAAGTAATAGCTAATCGAGCTCATGTAATAAATGGAGGGTCATTATCAGATGAAAAAAAGTTTATTCATCCAAATGATGATGTAAATAAGTCGCAAAGCTCAAATGATACATTTCCAACAGGAATGCATATTGCAAGCTATAAAATACTTCAAGAAAAAACAATTCCTTCAATAATAAACTTAAGGAAAGAACTAGGATCAAAAGCAAGAGCTTTTATAGGAATAGTTAAAATTGGAAGAACACATTTAATGGATGCTACACCTCTCAAATTAGGTCAAGTTTTTTCAGGCTATGAAGCTCAATTAAATTTTGGGATAAAATCGTTATACAATTCTCTTAATCACTTGTCAGAGTTAGCACTTGGCGGAACTGCAGTTGGAACAGGAATAAATACACCTAAAGGGTATTCAGAATTAGTCGCAAAATATATTGCAGAGTTCACACAACTTCCTTTTGTCACTGCTAATAATAAATTTGAAGCATTAGCAGCACATGATGCAATTGTTGAATCTCATGGTGCACTTAAACAATTAGCAGTTTCATTAAATAAAATTGCTAATGATATACGGATGTTAGCATCAGGACCTCGAAGTGGAATTGGGGAGATTATAATTCCATCAAATGAACCAGGATCATCTATCATGCCGGGAAAAGTTAATCCTACTCAGTGTGAAGCTCTAACAATGGTATGCGCACAAGTCATTGGAAATGATACAACTATAAGTGTAGCAGGAATGCAAGGACAATATGAGTTAAATGTATTCAAGCCTGTAATGGCGTATAATTTTCTTCAATCAGCTAGACTTCTTGCAGATTCATGTTTTTCATTTAATACTAATTGTGTAATAGGGATTAAGCCAAATAATGCGAATTTGAAAAAAAATCTTGATAATTCACTAATGCTAGTTACCGCATTAAACACTAAAATTGGATATGAGAAATCAGCAGAAATTGCCAAGAATGCTCATACAAATGGAACCACATTAAAAGAAGAAAGTGTTAAATCAGGCTACCTTACATCAGAAGAATTTGATTTATGGGTTCGGCCAGAAGACATGTGTGGGGGCTAAAAAAATTTAGCAATTCAAATATTAGCTAAGTGTAAAATTTATTGGAATTGTAAACATTACTCTAACAGGTTTTCCTCTTTGCTGGCCTGGCTTATATTTTGGTAATGATTTAACAACTCTGACAGCCTCTGCATCAAGATTCTTATCTACACCTCTAACAACTTTAACATTAGTAACAGATCCTGATTTATCTACAATAAAACTGACATAAACTTTACCTGTAATATTATATTCCTTAGCAATTGGTGGGTATTTTACATTTTTTTGAATGTATTTCATAAGTCCTAAATCTCCTCCTGGAAATTCTGGCATATTTTCCACAACCATAAAAAATTCATCATCAGACTCCTCTTCAATTTCAATCATCTCATCTTCATCTGATTCAGTATCTTCTATCTCAACCTCATCCTCTATTTCAACTTCATCCTCAACAATTTCAATTACTTCGGGTGGTGGTGGTGGTGGTGGTGGTGGTTTTACTTCCTGCTGAGTTATAGGAATAATTTCTTCCTCAAGATCATCAAGGCTCAATTGACCTAAATTGTATGCGACTTTATCATAACTTTTCCACTCAAAAGCTCCAAATATGACAAGCAGTGTAATTATTAATCCTATCTGAAAAAAGAGTCCTTTTTTCTTCTCTAAACTTATTTTTGGGTTTTTCTTTGGTTCCATATATTATTTTTAATCTACCAAATCTTTATAACTAGCACTATTTAATAAGGAGTCAAAATCAGCTATATCTGCAATAGAAATTTTGATAATCCATCCATTACCATAGGGGTCTGAATTAATCAATTCTGGCTCCTTTTCTAACTGCTCATTAAAAGATATTACTTTTCCGCTTACTGGCATAAACAAATCAGAGACAGTTTTAACTGCTTCAATAGAACCAAAAACCTCTTCTTTATCTAAATCTTCACCGTTAGTATCTACATCAACAAAAACTATATCACCTAACTCACCTTGAGCAAATTCTGTTATACCAATGTATGCAATGTCTCCTTCTATCCTTACCCATTCATGGTCTTTAGTATATTTTAATTCTTCTGGTAAATTCATTTAATATTTTTTTTCAAAAATACATTTTTTTATTGTTCGACAAAATTATCCTGCTAAGGTAAATCTCAAACTAAATCCAATATTTGAAATAGAGCTTGGAAATGTTGTAGAAATAAAGGGATTAGTGATTGCTCTATCATAAAAAGCTTTAATATTTAATCTTTGATTAATAACGTAATCTGCAGAAAATTTAATCTTTATTACTTGCTGCCCCATAGTTATTTGCTCTAAATCCTCAATTACTTTTCTAATTACTGTTTTGTTATTAATTAAATTAAAGTCTAACTTAAGATCTAAATCACTAGATATTTTTTTACCACCTCCACCAGAAAATAATTTAAATTCAACATCTTGAATTCTATAACCTACACCTAATACATATTCATTTGATCCTGATTCAGTCAATTGATTATTTGCAAGTGATAATGCTAGAACTCTTGATTTTTTAAACTCTATCTTAGTTAAAAGACTACTTTTCCAAGTCATATCTATCTTAAAAAGCGGACTGAATTGCTCATTTATAGTGACTTGAGAAATTTCACGATTAACATGATAACTCATATTATTAATATTTATTTCGTCACCATTTCCATAATTAAGATTGGTCTGATATGAACCAACTGAATAAGTTGATCTGTACGCATGACTAATACTAAATTGTTTAAATCTCTTTTTAATGTAAGGAATTTTGACAAACCCATCATAATTGATTCTCCAATTAGGAAGAGGAATAGATGGAAAGGCGGATTGTTTTGCGCTTGCAGGGTCTTTTCCACTATATGCTGCAAGAAAAGCAGGAATCATCACCTCTTGAGATGTTGCTCCATACCCTCCTGTTAAAGTAGGAACTGTATCTCCACTGTAAGTAATATATTCAGTTGGAAAGCCTGTAACAGGATCAATTCCTCCATTAAAATTAGGATTATTTGCGGCTAATTGTTTAGCAAAAATAATTCTATAATTTCTAAATTCATTAAAAGTTTTAGATTCATTATCATCATTATCAAATCTAAATGCTGTTTTCCATGAAATAAAAGAGATACTGAAACTTCCAGATTCTGTTGGACTAAAGGAATTAAAACTTTCAAAATTATCATCCCACCTATAATATTCAGTATAATTGTTTGATATAGTTTTATTTGCTGTTAGTTCGATCCTAAATTGCTTGATGGGTTCGATAGTACTTCTTAAAGTTAAATTTTCAGATGAATTGGTTTTATACATAGTGTTTAATGATGGATCTCTTGAAATCCAACCATTATTACTTGCAACACTCCTGATGTCTTTTTGGCTTCCAAATGCAAATGGTAATCCTGGTGATAATTGCTCCCAGTCCTGTCCAAATGCTTTTGATTGATAAATATATCCTGGCAATAAAGTTCCTTGACTCTGAGAAAAATTAACAGAAACATTTTTTGTACCCAAAATAAAACGTGTAGCATGTTTTATAAAATTAAATTTTTTCTTTTTATCGTTATTCTCTTCCTGTTCTTGTCTATTTCTTACTGCATTTCTTCCTCTTGCCCTTCTGTTACTGCCTTGGTTTATTCTTTTGAAGTAAGGAACTTTATTATAAAGTGTAGTAAGATTAACTTGGCCATTATACTGTTTTGAATTTGAATTCTGTATAGTATTTCCTAAATAAGAAACTGCTGGAGAAGATGCAGTCCAGCTATAGCTTGAATTATAACGGGTATTAAGCGAGATGAAATTTACAATTGGAATTTTATTTAATGGAACTTGATAATTCATACTAAATGTATGATTATATTGTGTAACTCTACCAAAATTCCATACATTATTCCAAATAGTATCCATTTTCTTATTGTATAAAGGATCGGATTTATCAATTTTACCTTCAGGCTCATCAATATTAGCAATTTGATTTACTGAAAAATCAAGTTTTAATGACCTCATAAGATCATATTTAACATCATACGACCTGTTCCATCTAAAGAATTTATTGTAAGTTGGAAAAATAAGCATATTAGAATTACTGATATTTCTAATTTTTTTCTCGTTGTAAAATCTATCAAAATCTGTTCTGAAAGAGAATGATTTTGGCATAGTGTTAAAATTAAAGTCTTTAATCAGTCTAAAATAAGGAGATTTTGGAAATTTCACTTTAGAAAAAGGTTTTATATTTTTTGGCTTTGCATTATAATTATAAGTGAAAGCTCCTCTATAATTAACAGTTCTGCTATATTCAGTATTTATGTTTCTAATATTAGTTTCGTTTTTTGAATAAGATAGAGTGAAATTTTCAGCATCATACAATCGCTGTTTTTTGGGCTTTTCACCTTTTTTCTGAACTTTTGTTTTTCTAACATTTGAAAAATTTATGCTCTTCCTTTCAACAAAATCTTGTGTAATATTTTTTAGAGAGTCTTTTTCGGATTTGCTCCCCAGTGATTGTAATGAGGAACTAAGTAGAATATCTGGATCCAGAGGATTATATTGAGGGTTTTTAACTGCCTGAGATCTTCCAACATACATTGGAACTTTTAATCCAAAATCATTTGGGAAAAATTTTCCTAAATTAAATGTAGAAGACAAATCATATTGGTAAGCATTATATTTTTGTCTTTCATTTACCTTTTTTTCAATACTTCCAAAACCGATAGTACTCAGGTTTCCTGATAATGTGACATTTCCAAAGTCAGCTAATCTCGCTGTAACACGACTATTTGCGGCAAAACCTCCTTGCTCATCAAATTCTGTAATTCTTAACTCATTTACCCAAATTTGACCACACTTTGACAATCCATCATCTGTATCGCCAACAAACTTCTTTTTTGGATTTCGAACACCTAACATAATCGTTTTTACTTGAGCAAGATTAGGGTTTCCTACTAAAGTTACCTTACCTCCACTAACGTATCTAATGTAGGGAGTAGATATATCTAAATTATCATTATTTCTTTCTTGCTTGGCAGACAAAAAGATATCAAAGGCAATATCTATTTCATTCTCAGACGGCCAAATGTCATTTGCACTAGATGCACCATGAGCTGTAGCTGACAAAGAAATCTCATACTCATAATAATTTGAAGTAAAATCTGTACCTAACCTTATAAAGCAGGATAAATCACCATCATTTAAATCATCTAATTCTCCTTCAGCATGAACAAACATTTTCATTCTCTTATATGTTCTTAAATCAAGATCAGAAGTTTTATAAGTAGCTCTAGAATCACCATCTTTTAAATCACAAACTCTCAAAACTAATGATTGCTCATTTTGTTGCCTTTGACTTGTTGTAGTATTATCCAATTCTTGCTCTATACCAGGTGGTAGTACATATTTTATTGGATTTCTATTTCCATTTTCTTCAATATTTACTGCCGAAACATCAAATATAGTTGCATCTTGATCATCTACAGGTACATACTCACCTGGATCTTCTAAAGAAAAGTTATACCGCCTCCATTCTCCTCTTACTAGTTCAAAAGTTGCAAATCTGCAAATAATAGGATCATTAAAATTATTAAGAGCAAGCCTCATAAATCTAATTGATTTAAAATCTCTAATACCTCCAACAGCCTTATCTGGTTGATAAACAGGTATTCTAAATTGGTACCATTTTATATCTCTATTGGCACCATTTTCTGTAGGCACTGAAGTTTCTAAAATATCAGAAATATAATTTTCACCAACAATCATTCTATCTGGACTCAATTCAATCTTATATTGAAAATAGCTCTCTGTCTCACTTAATGTATTATCTCCATTTAAATCTTCAGAATTTGGTCGTGATGATGAAGCTGTAGGATAGCTTTCTGGTGAATTATCAGATGTTACAGAGTTACCATCCATATTATTGATATTTTTATATCTCTCTAAAATTGGAGTAGATTTACTGTCAAAATCACTACCTCTAAAGTAATGAAAATTGTCAGAAGATGGATCTTTAAAAGCTGATGTATAAATACTTGATGAAGATCCATATGCTGATATTAACTGTTTTAAATATATTGAATCAAAGAAAATTTGTTCATCTACAGTTCTTAACCCATCTAATCCAACATCTTGAAACTGTCTAGATGTCGGATCATTATCAAACGCATCAACGATAGAGAAATTTGTTGGAACTAGTCCCCAAGCTGTGGTATCGACATCTACAGGGTTTGACGATATTGGCAACCCATTCTCAAAACTTTTATAGCCATCTTTTAAAACATCTTCAGAAATATTACCTAAATGAATATACATGTTTCCACCAGAGTGATTTGCTAAACCATCCTCACTATTAAAAGGGTCCATCATCCAAAATTCAATAAATTCAATATTAGCAGCTTCGAAATCATTTGTTTCTAACTTACGCATAATTCCTGACCAACTAGATTTAGGATTCAATAATTTACCATCAGCTCCAATTCCATTAACAGTATAATTGTAGGGACCTCTTTCTTCTGGGTAATATGCTAAATCTAAGATTGCTAAATTTGTTATTTGACTACCTAAGTTTGGATCTTTGTTAGGGAAAACCTCAGTTTCTAATATCTCTCTGGTGTAATGATATGATTTCTGTGCAATAGTGTTTCCATTCGCTAAATTTAAAGTCTGATTAATATTAGGAGGTGTAATGGAAGTATTTCTAAAAAACATTGGGTCGATTGTATACCAACTTAACTTAGCCCGTTTAAAACCTAAAATTAAGTCATTGTCCTCATTTGAGTTCTGAAATATATCTGTTTGTCCTTGTGGAATACTTGATAGCTTCCATGCACTTGTATTTTTAATGTCTATTGAAGATCTACTAGATTCAAAATCATCAATATATGAAACACCATCATCACCAACAGCATTATGATGCCCAGGAATTAAATGCGCAAACTCTCCAGTTGCTATAAATTTTGATTTTTCCTTTGTTTCAATAAAGGGTAGCTTATCGATCATTTTTGTTAACCATGGAACTTCAGTTTGATAATTCGCATCAATACCCCAAATTGTATTTGAGATTGGTTCTTGACCGGAATTAATTTTTTGAGTGTAAGGTCGCTCTGATAATCTAAGTACTGTGGCTCCAATTAAAAAGTCTTTGTTAATTTCATAGTCTGCATGTACACCCAATAAAGTTTTATTCTGAATGCCAAACATAGAATTATTTTCTAATGATATTTTAATTGGTACACCTGAGCTAAGAATTCCGTCGTTTATAATTGTTACTCTTCCAAGCATGTAATCAACTGTATAATCTTGATCTTCAACTAATTTTTGGGAACCTGCTGTAACTGTTACTGAACCCTCTGGTACATTCATGGCATTTAATCTAATTTCAGCCCCCGAAGATGACTCATATGTACCTTTTAATCTAAATTTATTCTTCTCGGGAAACTGTTGTGCTTGTGTAAGGGTTGAATCGTACAAAATTTGATATGAATATTTTGCAGCTAATGAAGGGTCAGAAAAATTACTAGATAGAAAATTCCCGAAAGGTTCTCTTACAGGGAATATAATTCTTCCATTTGAAGATTTGGCTGTAATTCCTTCAATAAAATCAAAAACACCATCCGATTGCACTTCCATTTGCTGATTGAGCCTATCTAAGTTTAATAACTTTATTAAAGGAACTCCATTTATATTTTCTTCTGTTACTTCACTTAGATAATTTGTAACTGCTCCAGATTCTTCCGTATTTTCGTAAACAACATCTAATATGAAGCCATCTCTGCTCATTTGGTAAGCACCTATTGCATAAATATTCTTCATCATTAAATCCCAATTTGGTAATGATGGCACAAAATTTGTTCCCTTTAACAATTTTAAAATTAATCCATCAGGTGCAGAGGGGCCTGTTGTGCTTAATTCTCCAACTTGATAAGTTTCGCTACCAACTGTATATTGAAATGCAACTGCTAATACCTCGTCATTATTTAAGGCTTGATTTAATGATATATATCCTAGCTGACTGTTAAATGAAAATTCTGTTGATGATAATTTTCTAGCTCTTTCAAGTTTTTCAAAATCAACACCATTTGACAATAAAGTAGGTTGTAAAATAGAATTGATATTATTTATATTTCTAATATCAGAGTATGTAGTGCTTAGTTGTGTGTATAAATCATTAGCTGTATTATTATCAGGAAAAACTCCATTATTAGAGTTTGTAAATGAAGAATTGAAAATATTAGGGCCTGTTTCAGCTAAATCTAAGAAAGCTGCAATATTTCTAGTATCATTTGTTGTACCTGTTTTATTGGTAACCCAGACCTCTATTTTAGTTATATTAATTGAAGAATTAATAAAAGGCAAGTTAGAAAGTGCGTTATCATATTGATCTTTAAAATAGTGCGCTAAAAAATAATGTTTATTGGATTCATATTGATCTGCATAAACATCAAATTCAGATGTTTGTGCACCACCACTTACCTCAATTTCTGATTTTGTACTTTTTTGTTGCGATAATATACTTGTAATTGTTGTTCTACCAAATTGCATCTGGGTTTTAAGACCAAAAAGAGACTGACTTCCTGTTATTAGAGTCCCATTCAAAGGCAAGCTTACATTTCCAATTTCTATTTTCTTTAAAATCTCATCTTCCATTCCCGTATACTCAACTTTCATCTGATTCTCAAATTCAAATGTAGTTTCTGTATTAAAATTTGCAGTAACTTTCAGTTTACTACCAATTTTACCGATTACATTCATTTGAATTTTTTCTTTGAAATCAAATGATGTTGTCTTTCTTTGCTCTTCTGGCAAAGATGGATTATCAATACTATTAATTTTTAAGCCAAATATTAATTCTGCTGAACCTTGAGGGCGAATATCTACAGCATTTCCTCCAAATACCCTGTCAAATGATTTTCCTGGCACATAAAGCTTTGGTAGTCCAAGAGCTGATGTCTGATTACCAGTACGTTGTTTTGATTGTAGTTTCCAATAATCATAAACTAACTTGTTTTGCGCGTACTCTTGATATTCATCAAAGCTTAGGATTTTTAATCCTTTTAAATCAATTGAACCAACACTTTCTTTTAAAATATATGTATTCGTCTTAGGGTCAAAAACAAAATTTGAAGTATAATTAGAAGGATAGTTCATGAATAATCCACCAAACTCTTTATTAGAAAATGGAAAAGACAAATCAAGCTCTGTTAATGATTGAGCCAGTGAGTTTACACTTAATAAAAGTGATATAACTAAAAATGATATTTTATAAAAAAATGCTTTTCTCAATTCTAAAAGAGTTACATCTGACTTAATGCAGTTTTAACTAATTCCTCAACACTACCAATATCAGGATTGTTTTTAAGTACTTTATCTATTTTAGATTCTGCACCTTTTTTGGCAAACCCTAATGCAAGTAATGCTGATAACGCTTCTGATTTAATTGTATTGTCTATTTTGTCAAACAATAAATCAGACGTAGGCATTCCTTTAGCAACCTTATCTTTTAAATCAATTATAATCCGTTGGGCTGTCTTCCCACCTATTCCCTTAACACTTTGAATTGCTTTTACATCAGCAGTTGTAATATGATGTATAATTTCTTGAGTTGAATAGGTAGAGAGAATAAGTTGTGCTGTGCTCGGACCAACTCCAGATACTGAAATTAAATTTCTAAATAAATGACGCTCACTTTCAACATAGAAACCATAAAGAGTATGCGAATCTTCTTTAACAGAAAGATGAGTAAATAATTTACATGCCTCACTATTTATTGAGGAAAAGGTTTGTAAAGATATTTTTATCTTATAACCTATCCCGTTTACATCTACAACAACGTACGTTGGAGTTTTCTCAATTAATTTTCCATTTATATGCGTAATCACCTATTTTATTTTTTATTTGTTTATGTAAGCAAATCTAGTCATTTGTAATGATGTAGCAATATTAAAAAAGAAAGCCCTACAATTTAATTGTAAGGCTAGGTTTTTAGAATCTATTATCTTTTTATTTAACTATTAATTTTTTAGTTGAGATGATGCTTTTGTTTTTAATAATATTACCAAAATACATTCCCTTTGAAAGATCCGAAATATCTACTTTATGATTATTGTTTATTGACAAATCAATTGTTTTTACAGTGTTACCTAATACATCAATTAAATTTAAAACAGAAGGTTCTGCAGAATAATATTCAAACTGTAAAATATTTGTTGCAGGATTTGGATAAAAATCGCTAATGAATTTTTGATCTTCTATATCAGTTGCTGAAGTTATTTCATATGTAACAGTAACACACGTTTGATCATTTGGATTTATTTGATCGTAAAAACAATATATTACAGTAGTGATGCCAGGTGTTTCCGCTGGATTGTAGTATCCAGAAAAAGCCTCCAGATCGTTGTTGGCGTAAGAAAAAGTTTGACCTGAACCTAATAGCGCGGCGGAACTAGGAGCTGTTGAAGAAGAAGAATAACAATTTCCAGCAAAACAGTAAGATGCTCCCGCCCAAGTTGGTAAATTCACAGGTGAACTCAAAATAGTTTTCTGACATACTACAGTTATACCCTTGTTAGCAGTATTTTTAACATCTAAATGATGAGATATTTCGTTAATTGGATCTCCAGTAAAATACATATCTCCAGTAATAACTAAGCTTTGTCCAAATGCAAACTGCATACAAAATACTAGGGATAAAATATTAATTAAAACTTTCATAGTCTGCAAATATAACTAATTTATTTGTTATTCTTTTAACGAGTAAATAAATTGATAGTTACATTTTCTGAATATTACATCATTTACAACTTAAAATACATTACGTATTATTTTGTTATTATTGCATAATAAATTACAAGGAATATATGTCTAAAAAAATTTTACTTATCAATTTTATGCTGGTAACTTCGTTTTTATCCGCACAAATTTTTTCAGAAAATTTCAATTCCGGAATGCCTACTTCATTCACAACATATGATTTAGATGGATTAACTGCAGATCCAAATTTACCTTGTCCATTCACAGGTTCATTTGTAGTTTGTAGCTATAACGGAGAAATTTTTGCAGCTAGCCCTTCTCAATTTTCACCTTCAGCAGGAACAGCAAATGATTGGATGATTACTCCAGCGATTACTCTTCCAACTAATACAAATCCAAAAGAGCTAAGGTTTGATGCAAGTGCTGGAAATGCTACATATGCTGATGGTGTTGAAGTATATGTCTCAACTACTGGAAATAGCCCATCTGATTTTAACACAACTGCAATATACAATTCAACTTTAGCAGGAGAGCCTATCAGCTGGACAACTAGATCAATTGATATATCTGCTTATTCTGGACAAACAATCTACATTGCATTTAGAAACCATTCTTTCAATAAAGTTGTTTTGGGAATTGATAATATTGAAATAGTTGAGCTTGATGGAAATGATGCAGAACTTACCTCATTAACTTTTCCGCAATACTCAATAATTCCATCTAACATTTCTATCGAAGGAGTTGTCACAAATGTGGGAGGAAATAATATCAGCTCATTAGATTTAGTATGGTCAGATGGAATTAATTCGTATACTGAAAACTTAACTGTAAACATTAATCCAGGATTTACTTATTCCTTTATTCATAGTACACCTCTTAATTTTAATATATCTGGCAGTACAAATGTAACGGTTACAATAGATAATGTGAATGGATTAATTGATCCAAATATGTCTGACAACACTTTATCAAAAACCATAACATCTGTTGCTTTTATTCCAACAAAGAGAGTTGTTTTTGAAGAGTCAGGAGGAACATGGTGTCCATTTTGCCCAGAGGGAGTAGTTGCTTTAGAGGTATTAGAGCAAAATTTTCCACTTACTGCAATAGGTATAGCAGTCCACAATAACGATATTATGATGAATAGCACATATGATAATGGTTTAAATATGAGCACATGGCCAAGCGCAAGAGTTGATAGATCAATTGAAGCAAACGGAACCTCAGCAGTAAACGAGCAGTCATTCATACAGTACTATAATGAACGTATAAATACATTTTCTCCAGTAGAAATATCTGGAAATGCTATTTTCAATCCAAATTCTAGAAATATTACCATTACATTATCTGGTGAATTTGCCATTGATTTATCTGGAGATATTCGTTTTAATGCAATAATTATTGAAAATGGTGTCGGTCCGTATAATCAAGCAAATAATTTCACTAACTGGAACCCACCTCTAATTGCTCCAATATCAGGTATAAACTTTAGTGCATCTCCAAATCCAGTAAACATGTTATTTGATAATGTTGCGAGAGGTATCTTAGGAGGATATAATGGTACTAGTGGGAGCTTACCATCAACAATAAATGCTGAAGATGTTTTTGATTATGAGTATAACTATACACTACCTAATAATCAAAATGAAAATAATATTAAAATAGTTGGAATAATTATTGATAACAACACTGGAGAGATATTAAATGGAGTTCGTTTTGATATGCAATTTGGAACAACAGACATAAGTGAAATAAATCGTAATTCTGATTTGTTCATTTTCCCTAACCCTGCAGAAAACATTATAAATATTAGTAGAGAGTATCAATCTATAAAAATATATAACATCATTGGTGAATTAGTTTTTAATGATAATGCACAAAAATCAATAAACTTAAAGCATCTAAAAAACGGTATCTATTCAGCAAAAATTTATACTAAAGCCGGAATACATAATGAAAAATTTATACTAGAAAGATAGAATTTCTTTTCGTAAACTCTTTTTAGTTACTGATTTGTTGCTACATTTATTATCATAAGTTAATTAAGCTAGTAATTTGATTATAAATTAACTATATTTGCACGGTAACTAATTAAAAACTAAAAAATGAAAAAAACATTACTACTTCTATGTGTTGCAATATTCACATTTAGCAATTCACATGCTCAATTAGCTGATGGCTCGGTAGCTCCTGATTGGACTTTAACAGATTTAAATGGAACAACACACAACTTATACTCTTATTTAGATAATGGATACACTGTATTTATTGACTTTTCTGCTGTATGGTGTGGCCCTTGTTGGTCTTACCATATTTCTGGCGCTTTGGAAGATTTATACATGAACCACGGACCTGCTGGAATGCCAAATGTTAACGCAAATACTACAGACGATGTTATGGTTTTCTTTATCGAAGGAGATGAAAATACTGTAGGAAACCTTGGAGGTGTTGGAGGAAATACTCAAGGAGATTGGATTACAGGTACACCTTACCCAATTATCTGCACTGATGGAACTGTCAATAATGATGCTGTAACTGGAGATTACGAAATTGGTTACTGGCCAACAGTATACAAAATATGCTCAGATAGAATAGTTACTGAAGCTGGTCAAAATTCATCACCATACAGCCTAGTAAATTGTCCACCTCCTGCATCAAATGACAATGACGCTAGAACATTTGATTATTCTGGAGAAACATTAACTTGTGAAGGCGATTTAACACCTGAGGTTATGATTCAAAATTATGGTTTAGTTCCATTAACATCTGTAAGTGTTGATGTTGAAGTAAACGGCTCTCTTGTTTCAACAACTCCATGGTCAGGAAACTTAACAACTTATGCAACTGACATGGTTAGCCTTACTCCCTTAACAGGATTAAATGCAAATGATGCGGTTACAATGACTGTACATACTCCTAACGGTGTGGTAGATGCAGATCCGTCTAATAACCCATCAATGTCATTTTATGTTGAAATGGCTACTCAAAATACAGATGTAGAAGTGACTGTTCAAATAAACACAGATGCTTATGGTTCTGAAACAACATGGGATATTAAAGATGATAATGGAGCTGTTGTTGGATCTGGCGGACCATACAACAATTTAACAGCAGCTGGAATAACAGCGCAAACACCTGAAACTTTTACTTTAAATGAATTAACATGCCATACGTTTACAATCTATGATTCATATGGAGATGGAATTGATGCTGGTTATGGAGCAGGCTCATTTACTGTTACTGATGCGAACGGAACGACTCTTGCTTCAGGGGGACAATTTTCTAGTGAGGATGGAGGAGCATTTAAAACTGGCTCTGTGGTTGTTGCTGGTATAAATAATATTGATAATACATTATCAATTTACCCTAATCCAGTTCAGAATAAATTAATTATTAATGGAAATTATTCTAGTGTAGATATTGTTGATGTACATGGTAAATTAGTATTATCATCAAAACAAATTGATGAAGTAAATGTTTCAACACTTGCTGATGGAGTTTACATGCTAAATATTACAACTGAAAGAGGAATTAATAAGCAAAAAATAACTATTGCTAAGTAGTTAAAATACTCATATAAGAAGCCCTGATTATTTAATTAGTCAGGGTTTTTTTGTTAAAAATAGAAATAAAAGAATTTAGGCTGTAGAATAATTAATCTATATTTGTATAAAAATAAAACATGTTTAAAAAAACACTTCTCACATTCTTGACAGCTATTTTAGCTATAACTTTTTGTTTTTCACAAACTAAAAGTCTTCCAAACGTAGATCTTAAAACTTTAGATGGCAGTAAATTCAATATAACAGAAATTGAAAATGATGGTAGCCCAATTGTAATATCTTTCTGGGCTACATGGTGTAAACCCTGTAAGAAAGAACTAAATAATATTGCTGAAATATATGAAGATTGGCAAGATGAAACGAATGTAAAAGTAATTGCTATATCTATTGATGATTCAAGATCAATGTCAAAAGTTAACCCTTATGTTAACGCTTCTGATTGGGAATACGAAGTATATCTTGATACAAATAGTGATTTAAAAAGAGCTATGGGAGTCTCAACTGTTCCCCATACATTTCTTTTAAATGCTCAAAAGGAAATTGTTTGGCAACATAAAGGATATATTGATGGTGATGAAAATGAATTATATAAAGAAATTAAAAAACTAGTTAAATAATTTATGAAAAAAATTATATCATTGTTTGTATCAATACATTTTTGCTTTTTTTCTTTTTCTCAAGAATCTAACATTGGTGTTATAACTGGAGATTTTAATTTAAATCTACAATCATATCAGGAAGATTCAAAAATTGGTGCAGAAGCTCAGGACGAAATTGTTCTTAATAATGCATATCTTAATCTTAATTATACAAGAAGTAATTTCGCTTCTGGGATAAGATATGAAAGTTATTTAAATGCCTTAGCAGATTTCGATCCAGAATTTAAAGGAAATGGCATTATGTATAGATATGCAACTTATTCAATTGATAATCTTCAAATAACAGCAGGTAATTATTATGAACAACTTGGAAGTGGACTAATCTTTAGATCATATGAAGAAAAAGGTTTAGGCATTGACAACGCAATGGACGGAGTTAGATTAAAATATGTTCCTATTGATGGTTTATATTTAAAAACATTTATAGGAAAAAGTAGAACATATTTCACGTATTCTGATGGTATTTTTAGAGGAGCTGACGCAGAATTAAATATTAATGAAATTTTAAATTCAGAACTTAAAACTAAATTTATTTTTGGTGGAAGTTTTGTAAGTAGGTATCAGCAAAGAGACAATCTTATTTTTCAAATCCCTCAAAATGTAAGTGCATATGCAAGCAGAATAAATTTAATGCATGGTAAATGGAGTTACTTCGGTGAATATGCATACAAGATAAATGATCCAGCAAATGTTTTATCTCAAAGTCAGATGAATTATGCTAATGGGACAGCATTTACCCAAAATATTACATTCTCTAAAAGAGGCTTTGGTATATCCGCTGAAATGCATAGAACAGATAATATGACATTCAAATCTGATCGAGACAGAGATGGAAAAGCATATATCATAAACTATATTCCAACTTTAAGTAAGCCTCACACTTATTCATTATTAGCTCTATACCCTTGTGCAACACAAGCAGATGGTGAGCTAGGAATCCAATTTGATATTTTTTATAAATTTAAAAAAGGAAGTCGACTAGGTGGAAAATATGGGACTAAGATAGCTATTAATTATTCCCAAATCAATGCATTAGAAGGAGGTCCTTCATTTTTGAACGATAGCAGAACACACACACCAACTTTTATCAATTTTGATGAAGTTTTACATTATCAAGACTTTAACATATCTGTAGCAAAAAAAATAAACAGAAAATTTAATACAAACTTTATTTTTGCAAATCAAACATATAATAAAGATGTCTTAGAAGGTAAGCCAATAGGTGATTATGGAATACTTAATTCAACAATACTTGTATCAGACATAAGTTATAAAATTAAAGCAGGCCATACAATAAGACTTGAACTACAATCTCTTATATCTTCACAAATTGAGGATGGGAAACAGCCAAAAGAAGGTGATTGGAGTATGAGTTTAATAGAGTACACAATATCTCCGCATTGGTTTCTATCTATTCAAGATATGTATAACTATGGAAACGAAGATATTAATAAGCAACTGCATTATGTTAATATTAATGCTGGTTTTATTAAAGGAGCCAACCGATTTGAAATCGGTTACGGTAAGAAAAGGGAAGGAATATTTTGCGTGGGAGGTGTATGTAAAACAGTTCCTTCTTCAAATGGGTTTAGTTTAAGTGTATCATCAAGTTTTTAAAAATGAAAAAATATTTATTTATAACTAGTTTAATAATTCTGAGTAATTCGTGTGATGTAGTTGAAGGGCCATATATAACTGATTCTGATTCATACGTTAACCCTGAAAAGAATGTTCTAATTGAAGATTTTACTGGACACCTATGTTCTAACTGCCCTCAAGCTGCAAGAGAAATTTCTGCAATACATGATGTCTATGGAGATCAAATTATTGCTTTGGCAATCCACACTAGCACATCATTTGCAAGACCTTATCTTGCTTCTCAAACAGGATTCCAGTATGATTTTAGAACTACATGGGGGGATGCTTGGGATAACACTTTTGGCGCATCAGCTATTGGACTTCCAAGAGGAATGGTAAATCGCATTGGAGGGCAATCACCTACATTAAGCAAAGATGAATGGGCTGAAGTTGTTGCAGATGAGCTAAAAAAAGAAATTGACTTTAAAATAGCTATTTCTTCTGATGCTAGTTCTGTTACAATAGCTGTAGAATCACAAAAAAATTCTTCAGGAGCATATAATTATGTTATATGTTTAGCAGAAAGTAATATTATTAATTGGCAAAAAGATGGATCTTTAAATGTGGAAGATTATGAGCACAATCATGTGTTAAGGTGTGTGTTAGCAGATGATAATTTATCTTCATCATCAACTTTTTCATCTGGACAACTTATAGAAAAAACAATTGAATACAATCTTACAGACCTACAACAATTTAATATAGACTACTCCAGTCAAACTGCTGAAGCTGGCAATGGGAATGCTGGTAATTGGAATCCTGAAAACATATCAATTATTGCATTTATATACAATACTAATACAAATGAAATCTTACAGGCAGAAGAAGTAGATTTAAATAACTGACACTTATAATCAATGAACAAAATCTCTTTTATAATTTTAATAAGTATCTTATCTCTAAATGTTTATGGTCAGGGTGTAATTTTAAGAGATGATATCTCTGATGGCCAAAGAATAATTGAGGCTTATTTCAATCCATTGGCTGAAAGCTTAGGTGCTGGATTAAATAACGGTTGGTATAACACTGCCAAACCACATAATTTTGCAGGTTTTGATTTTACTATTAACCTTAGTACAGTAATAATTCCTAATGGAGTTAAAACATTTAGCATTGGAAATAATTTTGGCAATTTCACCTCAAATAACACTGATGCTCCTACTATATTTGGTGAAAATAGTACAACAAGTATGTTATATAATGAAACTACCACTAATCATCAGTGGGACTTTAATCTACCAGGTGGCTTTAATATTCCAGCTATGCCAACTCCAATGCTACAAGCTGGGATTGGATTAATTAAAAAAACATCAGTAGATGTTAGATACATGCCTACATTAAATTTAAGCGATATCGAAACAAACTTATTTGGTATTGGAGTTAAACATGATGTTTTACAGTGGATACCAGTAATTGGAGATGCAATACCTATGAGTCTTTCGATACAAGCTGGTTATACCGAACTTAATACATCTTTGGATATATACGAACAGAAAGTATCAATGAAAACTTCAGCAACTACAATTAATTTAATTGCTTCCAGAAAACTGTTAATATTAACAGGATACGTAGGTTTAGGTTATAATACTTCTGAAACTATTTTATCAGCAGATTCAGGATTTAATCTAAGTGGGATAGATTTTGGAGATAAAATTGAAATTAAGCTTCAGTCTGAAAATAAATTAAGAACAAATATTGGGTTAAGATTAAACTTAACTGTTGTGACCATACACGCAGATTATACATTCTCTGAATACCCTACAGCTACATTAGGTCTTGGTGTAAGTCTACGTTAAATATGTTTAATAAATTTTCAATATTAATAGGATTATTGTTACTAGCTTCATCAGTTCAATCACAATCATTTGGTGGTGGTACAATTTTTGGAATAAGTACATCACAAGTTGGCGGCGATGATATTTCTGGT
>NYTT01000049.1 GCA_002683775.1 Flavobacteriales bacterium | reverse complement strand
TTGTCTTCCTCCATCTACCTCATACCAATCATGACCATTTGTAATCCCATCGTTCAAGTAGTTAAAATAACCATTACTACTATTTATTTGACAAGAATCAGCATATTCATGAGAAACGTAATCCCACCAGTTATTGTCTGCAGTTAGATTACTCCAGGTATCCCAAGGATAATTACAAACTTCTACTCCTCCGTGCATATTTGCTGATATCGTAAAGTCTACAGTATCTGCAAGTCCTAAAAAGATATTAGTTTCTTCTTGGTAGTTATTTCCATCAGGATGAGGGCCATCTTGGGGATCTGGATAATTTCTGTTCAAATCGATAAAATTTGCATTATATCTTGTAGCAGACCATACATCTTGATTTCCTCCATAATATGCTCCATCTGGATTAGCTAAAGGATTTCTCCAAATATCAATTTCATTAATAAGATTAGTTATTTCTTGATTTGTTCCATATTGATTTAACAGATAATCTATTAATCTTAAACTAAGAATATATCCTGCTAATTCATCACCATGCATTGAGGATGTATATAAGAATGAGGGCTCGTCTTCTTTTTGACCAACATTATCTGAAATTTGTACACAAAGAATTTCTCTTCCAGAATTTAGAGTACCTAGACTATATGTCTTGCACAAACTTGGAAAAGAATCTGTAAATGCCGTCATTAAATCGACATATTCATCATATGTTGGATAGTAATTCCAGTTGCTTTTAGAAGATTGTATTAATTTATTAGGTTTATGTTTTATGATATCATAATCGATATCAAGTTCTAAAAAGTCTTTGAATTCTTTTTTATTAGCATATGCATAAGCTGTATGAGAATTTGTTTTATGATCTATAGAAATAATATCAGAGATTTTATTTAGTTGAATTTTGTTGTTGTATTTAAAGCTAAAATTAATTTCACCTCTTTCATGAAATAGTTTATCAATATTTTGAGAAAAGCTGATTAGCGGTAAAAATAAAATCAATAGAATTTTTTTAGTCATTTTTCATTTTTTTAAGAGTTTCAATTACAGCATCTCTATGAATTGTAAAAGTCATCATTTTAAGCTTAATATAATCTTCATGGTAGAAATAATATCCTGGAAATCTTCCATTTCTTGATCCAGACCCACTGTCTTTAATTAAAAACCACCATTTGTTATTTTTATCAATTTTATAACCAATTAAATGTATGGCATGATCATCTGTTGTAGTTCCATTTGAAAATCGGAACTGTCGCGCATTTTCATCAATATAGTCTGAAGGAATATCATAAGATGGTATCATGGCAACATCATGCTTTGATGAGTAACCACTTTCTGAAACATCTCCTCCAATTGAAATAGAGAAACCGTTTTTTACAGCTTGTTTGATTATTGACATAAAATTTTCTAGTGGGATATTGTAATAGACATCAGATTTCCACCAATTATCTGGAACTATATACTCCTGTTGACTCCAATAGGGTTTTTCCATGAGACTCATAAAATCTACATAGTCATCAGTATTTATCTTAGTGACTTGTTTCAAGAAAGATTTAGGAGTAAAATATTTGTTCTTATATTTAAATTTTTCTGGAGGTGTTCCCATGTAATGATTGAGTATCGTTTTAATGTTTTCGATAATTCTATCTTCATTCCAAAAATTAACTGTGTTACAATGATTCAAATATGTTTTAATTTCATTAAACATTTTTGAATGATTATAATATGGTTGGTCACTTGGTTTTCCTTCGTATGCTTCAAATGGTACTATGCCATATTTCGCCATCATTCTTTTTACTGCATTAGTCTCTGATCCTTCTCCTAAATGTGATTCGCCTCTCGTTCTTATAAAGCCTTTTGCTTTTTCTATATACTCAAAATACACTGGGTAAAGTTCAGATAGATTTATATTCTTTCCTGTTAACCTATGTATTTCGCTTTCGTAAAAAGATGTTGTTGAAAAGCACCAGCATGTTCCTGTGTTTCCTTGAGAAATGGGATCCTCATTTTCAATAATTGAAAATTCTTCTAAACTTTTTGGAATGTCAATATTTTCAAATGACATATTAAAAGATAATTTCTCTTTTTTAGAAAAATTTTCATATTTATTATTTTCTATTAATATATTGTTGTAAAAATTGTTGCTTTTCTTCTCAAATATTCCAGTATTTTGACCATAAATGGTCGTTGATATTAATAATATTAGCCCAATTAACTTTTTCATAATTATATTTTAATTACATATTTCTTCTATATTGACCACCTACTTTAAATAAAGCATCTGTGATCTCTCCCAATGAACAGGTTTTTGTTGCTTCCATTAGCTGATTGAATATGTTTTTATTTTCAATAGCTACTTTTTGTAATTTCTTAATCTGTTCTTTTGATTTTTTATTATTACCTTTATGTAATTCATTAAGCATTGAAATCTGATATTTCTTTTCTTCTTCAGTAGCACGAATTACTTCATTTGGAATAATAGTTGGAGATCCTTTTTTATTTAGAAAGGTGTTTACACCAACTATTTGATACTCTCCTGTATGTTTTAATGTTTCATAGTGTAGACTTTCTTCTTGTATTTTACTTCTTTGATACATTGTTTCCATAGCACCCAAAACACCACCTCTATCTGTTATTCTATCAAATTCTTGTAAAACAGCTTCTTCAACTAAATCTGTTAATTCTTCAATAATGAATGCTCCTTGTATAGGATTTTCATTTCTTGTTAATCCTAATTCTTTATTAATAATTAGTTGGATTGCCATTGCTCTTCTAACTGATTCTTCTGTCGGAGTTGTAATTGCTTCATCATATGCATTAGTATGAAGAGAGTTGCAATTATCATATATAGCATATAGTGCTTGCAATGTTGTTCTAATGTCATTAAAATCTATTTCTTGTGCGTGTAAAGATCTGCCTGAAGTTTGTATGTGATATTTAAGCATTTGAGCTCTTTTATTTGCACCATACTTGTGTTTAAGAGCTTTTGACCATATTCTTCTTGCTACTCTTCCTATCACTGCATATTCAGGGTCAACACCATTACTGAAGAAAAAAGATAGATTTGGTCCAAAATCATCAATATTCATTCCTCTGCTTAAATAATACTCTAAGTATGTAAAACCATTCGCTAGAGTAAATGCTAATTGTGAAATAGGATTAGCTCCTGCTTCAGCAATATGATAACCTGAGATCGAAACAGAGTAAAAATTCCTTACTTTATTTTTAATAAAATATTCTTGAACATCACCCATCATTTTCAAAGCAAATTCAGTAGAAAAAATACATGTATTCTGAGCTTGATCTTCTTTAAGGATATCTGCCTGAACAGTTCCTCTTACTTTTGCCAGAGTTTCATTTTTAATTTTAACATAAATTTCCTGATCTAGCACTTGATCACCAGAAACTCCAAGTAAAAATAAGCCTAATCCATTATTTCCTTCTGGTAATTCTCCTTGATATTTCGGACGATTTACATTTTTTATTCTGTAGATCTCATCAATTTTTGTTTGTACTTTCTCTTCTAAGTTATTTTTTGTTATGTATTTTTCACACTCTTGATCAATTGCAGCGTTCATAAAAAATCCAAGTAGCATTGGAGCAGGGCCATTTATAGTCATGCTTACTGAAGTCATATTGTCTGCTAAGTCAAATCCTGAGTATAATTTTTTTAGATCATCTAGACAACAAATAGAAACTCCAGCATTACCAATTTTCCCATATATATCTGGTCTTTTTCCTGGATCATTTCCATATAATGTTACTGAATCAAATGCAGTTGATAGTCTTTTTGCCGGCATCCCAAGGCTAACTAAGTGAAATCTTTTGTTGGTACGCTCAGGACCTCCTTCACCTGCAAACATTCTAGTAGGATCTTCTCCTTCTCTTTTGAATGGAAAGAGACCAGCGGTGTACGGAAATTCTCCTGGAACATTTTCCTGAAGTTGCCATCTTAATAAATCTCCCCAAGCTTCATATTTTGGTAAAGAAATTTTTGGAATTAGAGAACCAGAAAGAGATTTTGAGTGCGTTTCAATTGAAAGGTTTTTCTCTCGTACTTTAAATGTAAACAATTCCTTTTGATATTTAGATTTAATATTCTCCCATTGTTCAATTAAGGTTTTGTTTTTTGGATTAAAATCTAGTAGTAATCTATTATATTCTTTTTTAATATTTTCTTTTGTCTCATCTGAACTCTCTCTTAATATTTCTAATGTTGTCTTTAGTGCATATAGATTTTGAGCAATATTCTTTTGTTCGTTCACCCATTTATCGTACTCTTTGTTGTTTTCTGCAATTTCAGATAAGTAACGTGCTCTATTTGGTGGGATAACAAATATTTTTTCACTTTGTTCTTTTGATATTATGAAATCTTTTGTTAGGTTACCAATCTTCTTGTCAGAGAATTTACTAATTAAGGCATTAAATAAATTATTTGTTCCCTGATCATTAAACTGAGATGCGATAGTGCCAAAAACTGGCATTTCATTTATATCATTATTAAATAAGTTGTTATTTCTTTGATATTGTTTTTTAACATCTCTTAGAGCATCTAGATTTCCTTTCTTATCAAATTTATTAATTGAAATTAAGTCAGCAAAGTCGAGCATATCGATTTTCTCTAATTGAGTTGCTGCACCATATTCAGGTGTCATTACATAAAGTGATACGTCAGAATGCTCAACTATTTCAGTATCTGATTGACCTATTCCCGATGTTTCTAATATAATTAAATCATATTCAGCAACTTTTAAAATATCAAGAGCATCATTTACATGCGCAGATAGGGCAAGATTTGCTTGTCTAGTTGCTAATGATCTCATATAAACTTGATCTGATTTTATTGAGTTCATTCTTATTCTGTCTCCAAGTAAGGCTCCTCCTGTTTTCTTCTTAGAAGGATCAACTGATATTATGGCAATATTTTTCTTAGGAAAGTTAATTGTAAATCTTCTTACTAACTCATCTACTAAAGAAGATTTTCCTGCCCCCCCAGTACCTGTGATTCCTAATACTGGTGATTTTGATATAGATGCTAATCTCTTTATCTCTTGTAGGGTTTTAGTATGTTCATTTGGACAATTCTCAGCTGCAGATATCATTCTTGATATAGCATTTATATTTTTATTTTGAATATCAGAAATATTACCTTTTAATTTCTCTCCGATTAAGAAATCAGATTTCTTTATAAGATCATTTATCATTCCTTGTAATCCCATTTCTCTTCCATTATCTGGATGATAGATTCTTGTTATTCCATATTTTTCTAATGCTTTAATTTCCGAAGGAAGGATTGTTCCACCACCTCCAGCAAAAATTTTGATATGACTTGATCCTTTTTTGACTAATAAATCATACATATATCTTAAATATTCATTGTGACCCCCTTGATAAGATGTCATTGCTATTGCATTTGCATCTTCCTCAATCGCACAATTAACAACTTCTTCAACACTTCTGTCGTGGCCTAGATGAATAACTTCACATCCAGTTGCTTGAATAATTCTTCTCATTATGTTTATTGCTGCATCATGTCCATCAAATAGGGATGCAGCAGTAACGATTCGAACTTTATTTTTTGGAATATATCTTTCTTCTTGATTCATCAGAATTTTTTTAATTACCATCAAAGTTAATAATTAGCATACATTTAACTTTCTTTTTTCTTTTCTAGTGCATCTTGAAATGACAAGATTTTGTTTTTAAGAATATGAATTTTTTCTTGTGCATCTTTCATCTTGTTTTTCTCATTTTCTACAACATTAATTGGAGCATTTTTAACGAAATTTTTATTATTGAGTTTATTTTGAACAGATTTAAGGAATCCACTATTATAGTCTAAATCTTTTTCTAATTTAGTAATTTCACTTAAGAGATCAATATTGTCATTAATAGGAATAAAAAATTCATTAGATTTTATCATAAATGAGTAAGAGTTTGAAGGTTTTTTAGTGATTTTCTCATAACTAATAAGACCTCCAAGCTTGACAATTACATCAGTCATTCTATTATTATCACTATTGTTGCTAATTTTTTTTAGCTCTAGTTGCTCTTTTGTTGCAATGTTGTATTCTTTCCTAATATTTCTGATTCCAACAATTATTTCAGTAGCAGTGTCAAATTCTTCAAGTATTTTTTTGTCAATTTTTTTAGAATCTGGCCAAGATGAAACAATGATATCTTCACCTTCTTTTCTATTGCTAATTAAATGCCATATCTCTTCTGTCAAGAAAGGCATAAATGGATGCAAAAGTTTTAATATTTTTTCTAAATAATTAATGCAATCTAGATATGTTTTCTTGTCAATAGGCTCACCATATTTAGGCTTAATAATCTCTAAATACCAAGAGCAAAAATCATCCCATATTAGTTTATACATGCTCATTAGAGCCTCTGAGATTCTATATTTAGAAAAAGATGTTTCAACTTGAGATATATCCTTGTTTATTTTATTGTCAAACCAAATATTAGCTTGTTTTGCACTTTCAGGTTGCTCTTTATCAGCTACCTCCCAAACCTTAATTAATCTGAATGCATTCCATATTTTAGTACTAAAGTTACGTCCTTGTTCGCATAGGTTTTCATCAAATGGAAGATCATTTCCAGCAGGAGCACATAACAACATTCCAACTCTAACACCATCTGCGCCGTATTTTTTGATTAAGTCTATTGGGTCTGGAGAGTTTCCAAGCGATTTACTCATCTTTCTGCCTTGTTTATCTCTAACCAGCCCAGTGAGATATACATTTTTGAAAGGTAACTCATTCTTAAATTCATAACCTGCCATTACCATTCTTGCTACCCAAAAGAATAAGATATCTGGACCTGTAACGAGATCATTTGTTGGGTAGAAATAGTTTATTTCCTTGTTTTGGGGATTATTAATTCCATCAAACACTGATATTGGCCAAATCCAAGATGAAAACCATGTGTCTAAAACATCATCATCTTGCCTTAAATCATTAATTGTAAGTTCTGGAATCTCTTTCTTAGCTAAAACTAAAGCTTCTTCAATAGTTTCAGCAACTACAAAATTGTTTCCATTATAAAAGAAAGCTGGAATCTGTTGTCCCCACCATAACTGACGTGATACACACCAATCTTGGATATTTTCCATCCAGTGACGATATGTATTCTTGAATTTTGGAGGATGAAATTTAATATCATCATTCATTACATGTTCAAGAGCAGGTTTTGCAAGGTCTGTCATTTTACAAAACCATTGCATTGATAGTTTTGGTTCAATGATAGTATTTGTTCTTTCTGAAAAACCTATTTTGTTTTGATGCTCTTCTATTTTACTTAAGTAACCTTTCTTTTTAAGATCAATTGCTATTTCATCTCTTACATCAAATCTATCTTTACCAATGTAAAGTTGTGCAGATTTATTTAAAGTTCCATCATCATTTAAAATGTCAATGACTTCTAAATTATGTTTGTCTCCAATTTGATGATCATTAATATCATGAGCTGGTGTGATTTTTAGTGCTCCTGTTCCAAAATTCATTTCTACATATTCGTCAAAAATTATTGGAATTTCTTTGTTGATTAATGGAATGATAGCTTTTTTTCCATGAAGGTTAGAATATCTTTTGTCATTTGGATTTACACAAATAGCTGCATCACCTAAAATTGTTTCAGGCCTAGTTGTAGCTACAGTTATCTTATCTGTAGAGTCTTTAATATTATAGTTTATAAAATATAATTTAGAAACAACTTCTTTGTGTATTACTTCTTCATCTGACAATGCAGTTTTTGCAGATGGATCCCAGTTAACCATTCTGACACCTCTATAAATAAGTCCTTTATTAAAGAGATTCACAAAAACTTTAATGACAGAATCGCTCATATCTTGATCCATCGTGAATTTTGTTCTTCGCCAATCACATGAAGCTCCTAATTTCTGTAATTGATTAAGAATTAAACCACCATGTTTGTCTTTCCAGTCAAATGCATGTTTTAAAAACTCTTTTCTTGAAAGATCAGATTTTTTAATTCCTGATTCAGATAATTTTTTAACTACTTTGGCTTCAGTTGCTATTGATGCATGATCAGTTCCAGGGACCCAACAAGCATTGTAACCTCTCATTCTTGCTCTTCGAATAATAATATCCTGAATTGTATTATTAAGCATATGTCCCATGTGTAAAACACCAGTTACGTTAGGAGGAGGGATAACAATTGTAAAGGGTTCTCTTTCGTCTGGAACAGCATGAAAATAATCCTTTTTCATCCAATGTTGATACCATTTTTCCTCCGTGATTAAAGGATTATATGTTTTCGAAATACTCATTTTTGTACTTTTTAAAGTTTGTAAAATTACAAATTCTAATCCTATTATCAATTCTGAAAAAATCTTATTTGTTTAAAGAAAATATTTTATTAAATTTGCCGTTCTTATTTAGTAACAATAACCCAAAAAATAAATTAATGATGAAAAAAACACTTTTGATACTTGTAATATTTACAGCTATAAATACTGCTTTTGCTCAAAGAGTTGTTAATAGCAATCAAAAACAACAAACAACTCAATCAGACACTCAAAAATCTGAAGATGTTAATGCCACAATTGACTTTGAATCTAAGGTTGTTGATTATGGAGTTATTGAAAATAAATCAGATGGAGCTAGAAAGTTTGTTTTCACTAACAACGGTACCGATCCATTAGTAATTAAAACAGCAAAGGGAAGTTGTGGTTGTACAGTTCCAACATGGCCTAAAGATCCAATTGCCCCGGGTGAATCTGGGGAAATCGGTGTTAAATATGATACTAAAAGAACAGGTAAGTTTACAAAAAC
>NYTT01000016.1 GCA_002683775.1 Flavobacteriales bacterium | reverse complement strand
TATGGTTCCTTTTTCAGGAGCTCCTGCTTATAATTATCTTTGGGATAATGGTGAAATTGCAAATGAGGCTCTTTCTTTGAGTGGAGGATGGCATACGGTTCAGGTTAGTGATGTTAGAGGTTGTATTGTTACTGATTCTGTAGAAATACCTGAGAATACTCTTATTGAATCTTCATTATCTATTACTGATTCTATAAGTTGCTTTGGTACTGCAGATGCTTCTGCCTTTGTATCCACTGTTGGTGGGGCTTCTTCTTCTTACACATATTTTTGGAGTCATTTAGCGAACCAAATAGATAATGTTAATCAATATACGGCATTGAATTTATCTCACGGAAGTTATTATGTAACAACTAGGGATGATTTAGGATGTGTTGTAGTTGATAGTATTTATATTAGCGAGCCAGCACCATTGTATGTTAATGCTGAGGAGGTTTTAGAGGTTAGTTGTTATGGTTTTTCTACTGGTACGGCTTATGCTGTTGGAGTTGGAGGAACGCAGCCGTATACTTTTACTTGGGTTAATAATGGTTTGGTATCCACTGCTTTGGATTCGTCAGTTACTGAGTACACATTATTTTCAGGTTTAGAGACTGTTTCTTTAGAAGATGACAGAGGTTGTACAGCTACAGATACTGTTATGATTAATCAGCCAGAGCCATTAGTTGTTACTATTTCAGATAGTACTTTGGCGTATTGTGTAGGTGTTAATACAGCATCAGCTACAGCTTATGTTGTTGGTGGTACTGCGCCCTACACTTATGAGTGGGATGATAATTCAGTTTTTCCTCAGACAACATCTATTGCTTCTAATTTAGATGCAGGTATTTATATGGTTACGGTTACGGATTATAGAGGTTGTGTTGCAAGTGTTAGTGTTGATTTAACTCAAGTTACTAGTGTTATGGGTGCAACAATTGAATCCTTGAGTTTTTTAGATACTACAATCAGTTGTTTTGATGGTACAGACGGTATTTTAACTGTTGAAGTTACGGCAGGTACTTTGCCTTACACATACCAGTGGTTTGGTCCTCCTGGTTCTAGTACCAATGATACTATATTTAATTTGTCTGCAGGTATTTATTCAGTTACAGTTACAGATGATAATGGTTGTACTGTAAATACAATTCAGCAATTAACTTCACCAGATCCTCTTTTATACAAGGTATTATCATCTGCTGATGCTCTTTGTTTAGGAGCATGTGATGGTGAATTATCGTTGTATGTTGAGGGAGGGGTTACTCCTTATTCTGCAATTTTATTAAATAATCAGACAGGTGTTACTTCATCTTACAGTGTTGATATAAATGGTTTAGTTAGTGGAGTTTGTACAGGTGATTATACAGTATTATTACAAGATGCTAATTCTTGTGATGGGTCTTTAATATTAGGTGGTAATGATCAGGCTGTATTAGATACGACAATAACTACTGATGTTTCGGTTGCTGTTCAGCAAGATATTGATTGTTATGGTGACTCTACAGGTGCCGTTGGTATTATTGGTTTAGTTAATCCAAATCACACTTATGTATGGGAAGATTTAAGTGGTAATGTGGTAAATCCAAATGCTTTATTAGCAGGAGATTATATTTTATATGCTAGTTATGCTAATAATACAGGATGTACAACATTAGATACAATTACTGTATCGCAGAATTCTCTTATTTATTCTACTTCATCTGTTACTAATGCAAGCTGTGATGGCGATAATGATGGTTCAATAGTTACTTCAACATTTGGAGGTACAGGTTCATATACTTATTCTTGGTCTCCTATAAGTTCATTATCAAATAGTGTTATTAATGTTCCTGCAGGTTCATATAGTCTTACAATAACAGATGGTAGTAATTGTTCTGTAACTGAAGCGTATGTGGTGACAGAGCCAGCACCATTGTCTGCAACAGTTACTGCGAGTCAGACATATATATTAAATACTTCAGTTTCTGGAGGGACTTCTCCATATTTTTATTCTTGGATAGAGCAATCACAGCCTGGTGTTGAATTAGGTACTTCTGATAGTTATGTAGTTGGATCTGGAGGTGTATACTATGTAGAAGTGACAGATAATAATGGTTGTGAGTCACAGTCTAATTCTACTACGTTTGTACAAACAGCTATATTGGATGTAGCTAGTTTACAAGATTTAAGTATTTATCCTAATCCATTTAGGAATGAGACTACGGTTGATTTTGGTAGAGTTATAGAGGAGGCGAAAATTACAGTTGTTGATATTTACGGAAAGGTGATTGAAAAATACGAGATTAACGATACAGATAGATATATTATTAAGCGAGCTACAAAGGCTAGCGGTGTTTACTTTTTAGAAGTTGAAATAGGAAACACAAAAACGAATACTAAAATAATTATTAAGTAATATACTTTAAATAGTATTTAAAAAATTATTAATGGGTGCTAAAAATATTTAGCACCCATTTTATATTTTTCATTTGAAAATCATTAGTTTATATAGAATTTAGAGTATTCTACACTTAAGAATAGATTTGCATAAAAAAAACGCCATCATTTTTTTATTTTGTAGAATAAATTACTAAATTTGCCGCCCATTTAAGTGAAGAAATAATATGCCAACAATACAACAACTAGTTAGAAAAGGAAGAACTTCTATAGTAAAAAAGAGTAAATCCTTAGCTTTAAAAAGCTGTCCTCAAAGAAGAGGGGTGTGCACAAGAGTTTATACAACTACTCCTAAAAAACCAAATTCTGCTTTAAGAAAAGTTGCCAGAGTAAGATTAACTAATGGAAACGAAGTAAATGCATATATTGGAGGAGAAGGACATAATTTACAAGAATATTCTGTTGTATTAGTTAGAGGTGGAAGAGTAAAAGATTTGCCAGGAGTTCGTTATCATATTGTTAGAGGTGCTTTAGATACTTCTGGTGTTGGTGATAGAACTCAAAGAAGATCTAAATATGGAGTTAAAAGACCTAAGAAGAAGTAATATATAAGAAATGAGAAAAAAAAGCGCTAAAAAAAGAATTTTATTACCAGATCCAAGATTTGGAAATACAACTATAACAAGATTTGTAAATAATTTAATGTTTGATGGTAAAAAATCAACTGCATTTAAAGTCTTTTATACAGCATTAGAAAATATTTCTACTAAGGTTGAAGAAGAAGAGGCTTTAGTTGTTTTTGAGAAAGCATTAGAAAACGTTATGCCACATGTCGAGGTTAGATCCAAAAGAATTGGAGGTGCAACTTTTCAAATTCCACATCCAGTTAGAGAGGATAGAAGAGTCTCTTTGGGAATGAAATGGATGATTGCTGCAGCAAGAAATAGAAATGAAAAAACTATGGACGCAAAGCTAACTGCAGAACTTTTAGCTGCATATAAAGAAGAGGGTGCTGCATACAAGAAAAAACAAGATACTCATAGGATGGCAGAAGCAAATAAGGCTTTTTCACATTTCAGATTTTAATTTAATAAAATGGCTAGAGATTTAAAATTTACAAGAAACATTGGTATTGCAGCTCATATTGACGCTGGAAAGACTACTACTACAGAGAGAATATTATATTATGGAGGTGTTAACCATAAGATTGGTGAAGTTCATGATGGAGCAGCAACAATGGACTGGATGGAGCAAGAGCAGGAGAGAGGTATTACTATTACTTCAGCAGCAACTACATTAGGATGGGATTACAGAGGTAAAAATTACCATGTTAATATAATTGACACACCTGGTCACGTTGACTTTACTGTAGAAGTAAATAGATCTCTTAGGGTTTTAGATGGACTAGTATTTTTGTTTAGTGCTGTTGATGGTGTTGAGCCTCAATCAGAAACAAATTGGAGGTTAGCCAATAATTATAATGTTCCAAGAATTGGTTTTGTCAATAAAATGGACCGTCAGGGAGCAAATTTTCTAAAAGTATCTGCCCAAGTTAAAGAGATGCTTGGAAGTCATGCACTTCCTTTACAAATACCTATTGGAGCAGAAGATGAATTTAAAGGTGTAGTTGATTTAATAAACTTTAAGGGAATTGTTTGGAATGAAAAAGACCAAGGAATGACTTTTGAAGAAGTAGAAATCCCTTCTGATATTATTGATGAAGCAAGAGATTATAGAGGTCAGCTTTTAGAAGCCGTTGCAGAATTTGACGATACTTTAATGGAAAAGTATTTTGAGGATGAAAATTCCTTAACTGAAAGAGAGATACTTGACGCGCTAAGAGCTGCAACAATTTCTGGAAAAGTTGTTCCGATGATGTGTGGATCTGCTTTTAAAAATAAAGGTGTTCAGGCTATGCTTGATATGGTAATGGAAATTTTGCCTTCACCACTAGATGTAGAAGCAATAATTGGTAAGAATCCAGATACTGAAGAAGAAGAAAGTAGACAGCCTTCTTTTGATGCTCCGTTTTCTGCATTGGCTTTCAAAATTGCAACAGACCCTTATGTTGGGAGATTGTGTTTCACTAGAGCATATTCTGGGACACTAGATCAAGGAACGTTTGTTTATAATTCAAGAACAGGTAAAAAAGAGAGAATTTCCAGAATTTATCAGATGCATTCTAATAAGCAAAATCAGATTGATGCGCTTGGTGCTGGAGATATCGCTGCATTGGTAGGTTTTAAAGATATTAGAACTGGAGATACGCTTTGTGATTTAAAATCACCTATTGTACTTGAATCAATGGATTTCCCAGAGCCTGTAATTGGTATTGCGGTTGAGCCAAAGACACAAAAAGATCTTGATAAACTAGGAGTAGCTTTAGGTAAACTAGCTGAAGAAGACCCTACATTCACAGTTAAGACTGATGAAGATTCTGGACAGACAATTATTTCCGGAATGGGAGAACTTCATCTTGATATTATCGTCGATAGATTAAGAAGAGAGTTTGATGTTGATGTCAATCAAGGTGCTCCACAGGTAGCTTACAAAGAATCAATTACAACTGCTGTTGATCACAAGGAGGTTTACAAAAAACAATCTGGTGGTAGAGGTAAATTTGCTGATATTAGATTTGAATTGTCACCAGTTGATGCTGATTTTGAAGGAGATGGTTTGCAATTTGTTAACGAAATAAAAGGAGGTAATATTCCTAAAGAATTTATTCCTTCTGTTGAAAAAGGATTTACTATGGCCATGTCTAATGGGGTTCTAGCAGGTTTTCCAATCAATACTTTGAAAGTTAGATTGTATGATGGTTCTTATCATGATGTTGATTCAGATGCCTTATCTTTTGAAATATGTGCTCAAATTGCTTTTAAAACAGCAGCTAAACAAGCATCGCCTAAAATATTAGAACCAATAATGAAGTTAACAGTTATTACACCTGAAGAAAATATGGGTGATGTAATCGGTGATTTAAATAGAAGAAGAGGTCAAGTTGAAGGTATGGATGATAAAGGAGGGGCAAAAGTTGTAAATGGAAAAGTTCCATTATCAGAAATGTTTGGATATATTACTGACTTAAGAACAATTACATCAGGAAGAGCGACTTCTACAATGGAATTTTTTGATTTTATTGAGGCTCCAAGGAATGTATCTGATGAAGTAATTAAAAAAGTTAAAGGAGAATAATTAATACAGTTAAAATGGCACAAAGAGTTAGAATAAAATTAAAATCATTTGATCATACATTGGTAGATCAATCTGCAGAGAAAATAGTTAAGACTGTAAAAAATTCTGGAGCAATTATTAGTGGACCAATCCCATTACCTACTCACAAAAGAATATTTACTGTGTTAAGATCTCCTCACGTTAATAAAAAAGCTAGAGAGCAATTTCAGCTAACTAATCATAAAAGATTGATGGATATTTTTAGTTCTTCATCAAAGACTATTGATGCATTGATGAAGTTAGAATTGCCAAGTGGAGTTCATGTAGAAATTAAAGTAATTTAAAAAAAAAAAAATGCCCGGTTTAATTGGTAAAAAAATAGGAATGACCTCTATCTTCTCAGAAGAGGGGAAAAATATTCCATGTACAATTTTAGAAGTTGGTCCTTGTAAGGTAACTCAAATCAAAACTGAGGATGTTGATGGTTATAATGCTGTACAGCTTGGTTATGATGAGCAAAAAGAAAGTAGAGTTGGTAAAGCAGCGTTAGGTCATTTTAAGAATGCTAAATCTTCTCCGTTAAAAAAACTTGTAGAATTTAGTGCTGATTTTGATGAAGTTTTATTGGGTGCAACTTATAATGCTGATTTATTTCAGGAAGGTGATTTTGTTTCAGTTTCTGGTACTTCAAAAGGTAAAGGTTTTCAGGGAGTAGTAAAGCGTCATAATTTTAGAGGAGTGGGAGATGCTACTCACGGGCAACACAACAGATTGAGAGCGCCTGGTTCTATTGGTGCGGCTTCATATCCTGCAAGAGTATTTAAAGGAATGCGAATGGCAGGTCAAACTGGAAATGCAAGGGTTAAGGTTGATAACCTACAAGTCGTAAAGGTATTAGTTGAAAAAAATATGGTAGTAGTTAAGGGAGCTGTTCCTGGAGCTAAGAATTCATATATAACAATTGAAAAATAATGAAATTAGCAATACATAATATTAAAGGAAAAGAAACTACAAAAAAAGTAGATTTATCTAAAGATGTTTTTGGTGTTGAGCCAAATGATCATGCTATATACTTAGATGTAAAACAATTTTTAGCGGCCCAGAGATCAGGTACACATAAAACTAAAGGAAGATCTGAAGTAAAAGGAAGTAGAAGAAAACTTAGAAAACAAAAAGGAAGCGGTGCAGCAAGAGTTGGTGATATTAAGAATCCATTGTTTAGAGGTGGGGGTAGAGTTTTTGGTCCAGAACCTAGAAGTTATGCTTTTAAAGTTAATAAGAAAGTAAAGAGGATTGCTAGAAAATCTGCACTAACCCACAAAGCTAATACTAAGAATATCATAGTTTTGGAAGACTTTAATTTTAAGCAAGTTAGTACAAGTCAGTATGTTGATTTTCTATTAAATTTTGATTTACTTGATAATAAAACTGTATTAGTGCTTGCTGAGTCAAATAAAAATATATTTTTGTCTTCCCGAAATCTTAAAAGGGCTAGGGTTGTATTGGCTTCAGAACTAAATACTTATGATGTTATGAATGCTAATAAATTAATGTTAATGGAGTCATCTATTAACGAAATAGTAAAGAACTTTTAATTTTAAACTAATGAGCATTATAAAGAAACCGATAATTACTGAGAAAATGACAGATCAAAGCGAGAAATATAATCGTTATGCTTTTGTTGTAGATAGAAAGGTAAATAAAATTGAAATCAAAAAAGCTGTAGCAGATATGTATGACGTTACTGTAGATTCGGTAAGAACTATGGTTTGCATTGGTAAGAAAAGAGTTCGGGGTACTAAATCTGGAATGATTGTTGGTAAGACTTCAACATATAAAAAAGCTATTGTAACTTTAGCTGAAGGAGATACTATTGATTTTTATAGTAATATTTAATTAGAAGAAAATGGCATTAAAAAAGTTTAGACCAATAACACCAGGACAGCGACATAAGGTTGCACTTACTTTTGATGAAATAACTACATCAAAACCAGAAAAAAGTTTACTTCTTAAAAAGAAGAAATCTGGTGGTAGAAATGACACTGGTAAAATGACTATTGAGAACATTGGTGGTGGTCACAAGCAAAGGTACAGAATTATTGATTTTAAAAGAGACAAATTTAGCATACCTGCTAAGGTTGCTTCTATAGAATATGATCCTAATAGAACTGCTAATATTGCTTTATTGCATTATGTTGATGGTGAAAAAAGATATATGATAGCTCCTACAGGTTTAGAGGTTGGTACAGAGGTTGTTTCAGATAAAAATGCTCCTATTAAAGTTGGTAATTGCCTTCCATTATCTAGTCTTCCTTTAGGAACTGTTATACACAATATTGAGTTAAAGCCTGGTCAAGGTGCTATCCTTGTAAGAAGTGCAGGTTCATCTGCTCAGCTGATGGCAAAAGATGGTAAATATGCAGTAATTAAGTTATCTTCAGGTGAAATTAGAAAAATACTAATGACTTGTCTTGCTACTATTGGTTCAGTTTCTAATCATCAACATCAGTTAGAAGTTCATGGTAAAGCTGGTAGAAGAAGATGGATGGGTAGACGACCTAACGTAAGAGCTACAGTTAAGAATCCAGTAGATCATCCCATGGGAGGAGGTGAAGCTAAATCTTCTGGAGGGCATCCAAGAAATAAAAATGGTGTTCCTGCTAAAGGATATAAGACAAGAGACAAAAAGAAGGCTTCAAGTATGTATATAATTGAAAGAAGAAAAAAGAAATAAGATATGGCTAGATCATTAAAAAAAGGACCTTTTATTCACTATAAGTTGCAGAGAAAAGTGGATGCTATGAATGAATCAGGTAAGAATTCAGTAATTAAAACTTGGTCAAGGGCATCAATGATATCTCCAGAATTTGTTGGAAAAACATTTGCTGTACATAATGGAAAACAGTTTATTCCTGTTTTTGTTACCGACAATATGGTTGGTCATAAATTAGGAGAGTTTTCGCCAACACGAACTTTCAGAGGTCACGGAAATAATAGAAAAAAATAATTAAATGGGTGCAAGAAAAAGAATAAAAGCAGATGCAATGAAGGAAGCGAGAAAGAATGTCGCTTTTGCTAAATTAAATAATTGTCCTACTTCACCTAGAAAGATGAGGTTAATAGCTGATCTTATTAGAGGTATGAATGCTGATAGAGCTTTAGCTGAACTTAAGTTAAATCCTAAAGAAGCTTCATCGAGAATGGAGAAGTTACTATTATCTGCGCTCGCTAATTGGGAATCTAAAAATGAGGGTAAAAGAATGGATGAGAGTAATTTATATATTTCAGAGGTTAAAGTTGATGGTGGAAGAATGCTTAAAAGAGTTCAACCAGCCCCTCAAGGTCGTGCACACAGAATTAGAAAGAGATCAAATCATGTTACTTTAGTGGTTGATAGTCGAATAACATCAGAAGTAAAACAATAATATGGGACAAAAGGCAAACCCAATAGGGAATAGATTAGGTATTATCAGAGGTTGGGAATCAAACTGGTACGGTGGTAATGATTTTGGAGATAAATTAGCTGAAGATGCTAAAATAAGAAAGTATCTTATGGCAAGATTGTCAAAAGCTAGTGTTTCAAAAATTGCTATCGAAAGAACATTAAAATTAGTAACACTTACAATACATACTTCTAGACCAGGGATTATTATAGGTAAAGGAGGTCAAGAGGTTGAAACGTTAAAAGAAGAAATTAAAAAGATAACAGATAAAGATATTCAAATAAATATTTTTGAAGTTAAAAGGCCAGAGCTTGAAGCTACATTAGTTGCAGATAGTATTGCAAGACAAATTGAAGGAAGAGTTTCTTACAAACGTGCTACAAAGATGGCTATTGCCTCATCTATTAGAATGGGAGCCGAAGGTATCAAGGTTCAGATTTCTGGAAGATTAAATGGTGCGGAAATGGCAAGATCTGAAATGATGAAAGAAGGTAGAACTCCATTACATACCTTTAGAGCTGATATTGATTATGCTCTTTCAGAGGCTTTAACTCAATATGGTTTAATAGGAATCAAGGTTTGGATATGTAGAGGTGAAGTTTACGGCAAGCGCGATTTAATGTTACACTTTAAATCGTCTAAGAAGAAAGATGGCTCTAGAAATGATAATAAGAACAGAAGAAGATAATTTTAATTTAGAAAATAACTAAGAAATGTTACAGCCAAAGAAAACTAAATTCAGAAAGATGCAAAAGGGCAAAATGAAAGGTGATGCTCAAAGAGGTCATCAATTGGCCTTTGGATCTTTTGGTATTAAAGCTCTTGAAGAATGTTGGATGACAGCTCGCCAAATTGAATCAGCTCGTATTGCAGTTACACGTTATATGAAGAGACAAGGTCAGGTTTGGATTAGAGTTTTTCCTGATAAACCTATTACTAAAAAACCTGCAGAGGTTCGTATGGGTAAGGGTAAGGGTAGTGTTGAGGCTTGGGTAGCAAGAATTAGTCCTGGAAGAATTATATTTGAATGTGATGGAGTTGATATAGATACAGCAAAGGAAGCACTAAGATTAGCCGCTCAAAAATTACCTATTAAAACTAAATTTGTAATTAGAAGAGATTTACGAAATAATTAATTAAATGAAAGCACAAATATTAACAGATATGCCAATTGGGGAGCTAAACGATCTTTTACAATCTGAAAGAGATAGGTTAGTTAAAATGAAAATGAGTCATGCAGTTTCTCCGTTAGAGAATCCAATGCAAATTAAATTTGCGAGAAAAACAGTAGCAAGAATTATGACTGAGCTTTCAAGAAGAAACATTTCAAAATAAATAATGATGGAGAGAAATTTAAGAAAAGAAAGAATAGGGATAGTAGCTAGCAACAAGATGGATAAATCAATAGTTGTTGCCATTGAAAGAAAAGTTAAACATGGTTTGTACGGTAAATTTGTTAAGAAAACATCAAGATTTGTTGCTCATGATGAAGAGAATACATGCAATGAAGGAGATACTGTAAAAATTATGGAGACAAGACCTTTAAGTAAAAGTAAAAATTGGAGATTAGTAGAAATTATCGAAAGAGTTAAATAAAATGATACAACAAGAATCAAGAATAAAAGTAGCTGATAATAGTGGTGCAAAAGAATTACTTTGTATTAGAGTATTAGGCGGTACAAAAACACGTTATGCTTCTATCGGTGATAAAATCGTAGGCACAGTAAAACATGCTATGCCATCAGGTAATATTAAAAAAGGACAGGTTGTTAAAGCTGTTGTCGTAAGAACTAAAAAAGAGGTAAGAAGAGCAGATGGATCATATATTCGTTTCGGCGATAATGCATGTGTAATCATTGATGAAAATAGTCAAATGAAGGGTACTAGAGTTTTTGGCCCTGTTGCTCGTGAATTGCGTGATAATGATTTTATGAAGATAGTTTCTTTAGCTCCAGAAGTATTATAAAAAAAATAAGATGGCAAAAATTAAGATAATTAAAAACGATATTGTTGTAGTAACTACTGGAAACTCAAAAGGAGTTAAAGGAAAAGTTATTAAAGTATTTCCAAAGGAAAACAAAGCTATGGTTGAAGGTGCTAACTTGATTTCTAAGCATACTAAACCAAATGCTGCAAACCCGCAAGGAGGAATTGTTAAGCAGGAGGCAAAAATTCATATTTCTAATCTTGTTTTGATAGATCCTAAATCAGGAGATGCAACCAAAGTCGGAAGAAAAAAAGATGTTAAATCAGGTAAACTAGTGAGATTCGCTAAAAAAACTGGAGAAGTAATTAAATAATGGAATATATACCAAGACTCAAAACGAAGTACCAAGAAGAGGTTGTGAATAACCTTAAAGGAAACTATAAATCTGTAATGCAAGTGCCTAAATTGGTTAAGATTTGTCTTAATCAAGGAATAGGTAAAGCTGCGTCAGATAAAAAACAAATTGAGGCAGCGCATCAAGAAATGTCTATAATTGCTGGTCAAAAGGCTATGTTGACTAATTCAACTAAAGACATATCAAATTTTAAATTAAGAAAAGGTATGCCTGTTGGTGTTATGGTTACTCTAAGAGGTAATCAAATGTATGAATTTCTTGAGAGATTTATTACATCAACTTTACCTCGTGTTCGTGATTTTTCAGGACTTCCAACTAAAGGTTTTGATGGTAGAGGAAATTATACAATGGGAATAAAGGAGCAAATAGCTTTTCCAGAGATAAGTATTGATAAAATTAAAAATATAACAGGTATGGATATTACCTTTGTAACTAGTACAGATTCAAATGAAGAATCTTTAGTTTTACTAAGGGAACTTGGATTACCTTTTCAAAAATAATATATGGCAAAAGAATCTATGAAAGCTCGTGAAGTTAAAAGAGCTAAAACTGTAGCAAAATATGCTGAAAAAAGAGCTGCTCTAAAAGCAGCTGGTGATTATGAAGGTTTACAAAAATTGCCTAAAGATGCATCTCCAATTAGAATGCATAATAGGTGTAAGCTGACAGGAAGACCCAAAGGATATATCAGACAATTTGGTATATCTAGAGTTAAATTTAGAGAAATGGCTAACTTCGGGTTAATACCTGGAGTTAAAAAAGCAAGTTGGTAACAAATAAATAATAATAAAGATGTTTACAGATCCAATAGCAGATTATTTGACGAGAGTTAGAAATGCACAAATGGCAGGACATAAAGTTGTTGATATACCTGCTTCAAATATGAAAAAATCTATAACTGAAATTTTGTATGATAAAGGTTACATTTTAAATTTTAAATTTGAAGAGACAAAAAATAATCAAGGAAATATTAAGATTGCACTAAAGTATAGTGTCCAAACTAAATTGCCTGCGATTAAGAAATTAATTAGAATTTCGAAACCTGGATTAAGAAAGTATGCTGATGCTACTAATTTACCACGTGTAATTAATGGATTAGGTATTGCTATAATTTCAACATCTAAAGGTTTAATTACTGACAAAGAGGCTAGAAATCTAAATGTTGGTGGTGAAGTAATATGTCACGTATATTAATTGATAAATAATAGTAATAATGTCAAGAATCGGAAATAACCCAATTACAGTACCTGAAACAGTTAACGTTTCCCTACAAGGTTCTGAAATAATTGTTAAAGGTAAATTAGGAGAGCTTTCTCAAACTATTGATTCCTCAATAAGCGTTTCAGTTAACGAAAATATAATCTCTCTAACTAGACAATCGGATAATAAAGATGTAAGATCTAAGCATGGTTTGTATAGAGCTTTAATTTCAAATATGATTGAAGGAGTAAATAATGGTCATACAAAGAAACTTGAGCTAAGAGGTGTAGGTTATAGAGCTTCAACTCAAGGTAAGAAATTAGATATCTCTGTTGGTTATTCTCACAATATTATATTTGATATTCCTGAAGAGGTGAAAGTAACTGCTGAAACAGAAAAAGGAAAAGCGCCAATTGTAACTATTTCTGGACATGATAAACAATTGGTAGGAGCTATAGCAGCTAGAATTAGAGCTGAAAGAAAACCTGAACCATATAAAGGAAAGGGAATTAGGTATGTTGATGAATATGTAAGAAAAAAAGCAGGTAAAACTGCAGCTAAATAAAAGAATATTATAATGCAATCAAAAAAAGAAGCTAGAAAGAGAGTAAGATTCTCTATTAGAAAAAAGGTTTCAGGAACATCTGAAAGACCTAGACTTGCTGTTTTTAGATCAAATAAAGAAATTTATGCTCAGTTAATAGATGATGTCTCAAACGTTACATTAACGTCAGCATCTTCTGCTGATTCTAAAGGAACAAAAACTGAACAAGCATCTGTAGTAGGTAAATTAATTGCTGATAATGCTTTGAAAGCAGGTATTAGTTCAGTAGTATTTGATAGAGGTGGTTTTTTATACCACGGTAGAGTTAAAGCACTTGCTGAATCGGCTCGTGAAGGAGGTTTAAAATTTTA
>NYTT01000048.1 GCA_002683775.1 Flavobacteriales bacterium | reverse complement strand
TAAATAATAAAAAGCTGAATCTAAATAAATGGGCTTATTTTCAAAACTCTCAAAATATTTGAGGTATGCCTTTGCTTTTGATAAATTTGTAGGATTATTATTATTTATCGATGCAAGACCTATAAAATCTTTATTTTCTCGATTAATATTATTATTTTGAACAGCAATTTTATGATCAGTTATCGACACGTGCATTATATCTGATGTTGTTGATTTAGGCATATGACAACTTGAGCAATTTTCTGTTTTATTATCTTCGCATAAATCATGACAAGACATACACTTATTGTCAAAATATTTTGCCTCTAATTTAGAGACACTCTTGTGAGGGTTATGACAAGTAACACATGTAATTTCAGAATTTATAAAACAACTACTCTGCTGTAATCTATCAGCATGAGAAGCCATAATAAATGAATTGTTATTTTTATATTTTGGTAAATATGTATCCATAACATCCTTAAGATGCATACCAGGAATAAATGAATTAAAATTTTTTCCACTAGCTAAAATTGAAGTTCCTTGCAGATGACATCTTTGACAAACATCAAACTGCAAATCTTTTGGAAGTTTAGCTGGATTCACTATCGAATAATCAATGAATTTTGAAGTGTCAATTATTTCTCCTGCAAGTTTTCTTTGAACATGCAACTCTCCAGGCCCATGACATCTCTCGCAATCGATACCCTCTGAAATACTATTATATTTATTAACAGATTTACTCTCATGATTTGAATAAGCGTTATGGCAACTCATACATTCTAAGCCAATTTCTCTTGAGAATCTTGTGTTGGAACCATTCTCAAAACCAGGTGGAAGATCAGCAATTCCTAATTGAGTATAGTATGTATAGGGCATTTGATGAATATAACCATTGATATTATACAAATGTGAATTAGTATGATGTCCACTTCCAATCTTATAATCGACCTTCTTGGTTAAACTATGAGTAGTATCTAACCCCTTAACTCTGTATTCGTTAATAAATAAAGTATCATCCTTGAAAAATGGTTTATATGAAAGGTTCTTAATTGAATCTTCTACAACTGGAATGCTTATACTTGCTAATACACTGTTATTTCTAGTTGCGAAATGCATTGATTTACCCATTCCAGTTTGAAGATATGAATCATAAATCTCAGCATGGCACATTCTACACTGTTCTTTCCCCACATACTTAACAGTATCATTATGATTTAAATATTTTTCATAGCTACTAACCTCACCCCTTTGGCAAGAAAGAAAAAAAAGAAAAGAAAAGAAAAGTATTATGCGCACAGATAAAGAATTACATTGCTAATTTACAAAAATGAATCAAATTATTTTCTGTTTTATGTATCTTAAAACCACATGATTTAAATAACATTAAACTTAATAAATTTTCAGATGAAATGGTAGCACTAATTTTTTTAAGACCTAAGTTTTTTAATGCGTAATCTAAAATTAGGAACAAAGATTCTTTTGCAAAACCTCTATTTCGGTATTTTTCAGAAATTATTATTCCAATTTCAGCACTTTTATTTTTGTAATTATAAAGATCTATAAATCCAACTGGAGAACAGTTGTACTCTATAACAAATCGATATTGTTTAGCTATTTTAATGTTAATTTTTGCATTTTCTATATAATTTATTAACTCATCATTTGAAAATTTTTTTTCTTCACTTCCAAAATGCCAATTATCAATGTTATTTTCAATTGATTTGAGAAAATTTAAATCAGAATATGTTAATGACCTTAATAATATTTTGTTGCCTTTTAGCATTCAAAATCACCTATATAAACTAAACTTACAGCACCACTTAACCAAATATTTCTGTAGGTTTCATTAAACACTTCAAAACTAACACTTAAATCTCCACCCTTTGTATTAATATGTACAATACTCTCATCAATACAATTAGCGTGATGAAGTGCTAATGCAGTAGCAACAACTCCTGTGCCACAGCTTAAAGTCTCTGCTTCTACTCCCCTCTCATATGTTCTTACCTGAATATCATTTGAATCTAAAACAAAATTTACATTAACACCTTTTGTTTTAAAACTAGATGAATTTCGAATTTTCTTTCCTTCTTTAGTTACATTTAAAGAATCAAAATTATCTACCATTTTAACAAAATGAGGAGAACCAGTATCTAAAAATAAACCATTATCTATTTCCCGAATGCTATTCACATCTCTCATTTGTAAAAATACCTCTTCATTATCTATTCTTGCTTTATGAATACCATCTATAGCAAGAAAAGTTGTCTCGTTTGTAATAATTTCAAGCAATCTAGCAAAGTCTACAATACATCTACCTCCGTTGCCACACATGCTTGACTGCATTCCATCTGAATTAAAATATATCATTTCAAAATCAAATTCATTATGATCCCTTAATAAAATTAATCCATCAGCTCCAATCCCCATTTTTCTTTCACATAAGGCAGAAATCAAGTTTTCATCATTAATATCAAAAATTTTTTTTCTATCATCTATAAGTATAAAATCATTGCCTGTACCTTGGTATTTGTAAAATTCTAAAATCATCTAGCAAAAATAGTAAAATTGTATGTATACATATTTAAGATTTCAAAACATTAAAATCGAACAGCTTAATTGAGTAAAAAAACTATTTTTGCAGAAGAAAAATTAAAAATAAAAATGGATATTACATATGACAATCAGCTAGATAAATGGATTAACGAAGAGAAATTAGCAATAAACACTCTAAAATCTGTTGGCACATTAATGTATGAAAAAGGTATTGAGCTTATTTTGTTTCGAAGACATCTTCTTGAAATTGGAGCTTCTGAATTAATGAATTTTGTATCTTATGCAAATAATGTAGTTGGTAGAGTAAATAACATTGAAACAGTAAATATTTTAGCTGAAGAAATGCTAAAATTAAAATTAGCGCCAAGTAAAATTGACATTGGGTTGTTAACCGCTGAATATATTGAATCTAATTCACAAAATGCAAATAAATTTCTTTGTGAAAAATTAAATCATATCATTAATAAAGATAATAAATCTAAAAAAGCAAAAGATGTTATTCTTTATGGTTTTGGCAGAATTGGGAGATTAGCAGCTAGAGAGCTAATAAAGCAAGCAGGAAAAGGGCAACAATTAAGGCTAAAAGCAATTGTTGTTAGGAATTTATCAACTGAACAAATAATAAAGCGGGCAGATCTTTTAAGAACAGATTCAGTTCACGGAGCATTTAAAGGAGTAATTGATGTTGATATTAAAAATAGTTCCATAATTGTAAACGGACAACAGATTAGATTCATTAATGGTGGAAATCCTGAAGATATAGATTACACTGAGTTTGATATAAATGATGCACTACTAATAGACAACACTGGAGCATTCACTGACAAAGCAAGTCTTTCTCGACATTTAAAATCAAAAGGTGTAAGTAAGGTTCTATTAACTGCACCAGGAAAAGAGATACCAAATATTGTCTATGGAATAAACTCTAAAGAAGTAGATATAGAAAATACAGATATATTTTCTGCTGCATCTTGCACGACAAATTGCATTGCTCCAATATTACATATTGTTGAAAATAAATACGAAGTCATAAAGGGGCATTTAGAAACAGTTCATTCTTATACTAATGATCAGAATCTACTTGATAATATGCACAAAAAACCCAGAAGAGGAAGGTCAGCTGCAATTAATATGGTAATCACATCAACTGGAGCTGGTGTTGCTGTTACTAAAGTTATTCCTTCTCTTGATGGAAAGCTATCTGCAAATGCTGTCCGTGTCCCAACACCAAACGTCTCGCTTGCAATATTAAAATTAACACTAAAAAAAGAAACATCAGTTAAAGAAATTAATGCAACAATAAGAGAGGCTGCCCTTCACGGTAATCTAGTAAATCAAATTAATTATCAAGTTGAGCCAGATTTAGTTTCATCTGATATAATTGGAAATAGCTGTTGCTCTGTGTATGATAGTAATGCTACAATTTGCACGAAAGATGGTAAGGATGTTGTACTATATGTTTGGTATGACAATGAGTTTGGATATACAAAGCAAGTAATTCGTTTAGCAAAGCAAATTGCTAAAGTTAGAAGATTAACTTACTATTAGCAATAAAATTCTATGACATTAAAGGATAAGGCATTTCTATACTACAAGCTCTTTAACTCGTCATTTACTGGCCTTTCAATTGGCATCATATTTACAATTTATCAACCATTAGAAGACACTTCTATTTATTCTATCGGTGGGATGGTTTTGGCTGCGGGCATGTTAGTAATTGCTAAATTTTATGACAGACTATTAAATATAGATAGTTTCTTTAAAATCTCTCTATTTGTTGAGTTAATAATTTTACTTACACTTCTAATCTTTCTGTACTTAAAATACTCACCCTTATCAGCATTGTTAATTTATTGCGGCTACCAACTTACTTTTATTTTTGGAGGTTACCTTGTTAGAGCAGAGACATTAGTAGCTGAGAGTAAGGAATTGTTAGGAAAAATTGATGTAAACAAGCAATTAGGTTACTTAATAGGACTTGGACTATCATTTGTTTTTTACAAGATTCTAGAACTTGGATATGATATCTCTGATTCACAAATTCAAATAATAATTTTACATTATTTACTTATCTCATTACAAATTTTAATTATCATTCTATTACTAAATAGTTTTAAATTTAAACAACATATTTAAATTATTATCAAGATATTAAAATGCTGTTATTATTGTAAATTATTACTAATTTTGTATAAATAAAAATAAAAAAAATGGCAGTAGAATTTACAGATGCAAACTTTCAAGAATTAGTTATTGACTCAGACAAACCAGTTTTAGTTGACTTTTGGGCGACCTGGTGTGGACCTTGTAGAGCAATAGCTCCAGTAATTGAAGAGCTACACAATGAACTCGATGGAAAAGCAGTAATAGGAAAGGTTGATGTTGATCAGAACTCAGAAGCACCTCAAAAATATGGAGTAAGAAACATTCCTACATTACTCGTATTTAAGGATGGAGAAGTAGTTGACAAAGTTGTTGGAAATCAACCAAAATCTAAGCTAATTGAGATTCTTGAAAATCATATGTAATTGATTCAGAAAATTATTCTGTTAACTCGTTTCTTAAATCAATTTTATGAAAAAACTAGATTATACTAAGTTTTCATCAAATATTGAGCTATTTGCAAATCAAGTTGTTGAAGGTTTTATTACTGGTAAACATAAGAGTCCATATCATGGTTTTTCTGTAGAGTTTGCAGAACATTCACCATACAATCAGGGAGAAAACACTAAACATGTTGATTGGAAACTCTTTGCAAGAACTGACAAACTATTTAATAAAAAATTTGAAGAAGAAACTAATCTTAGATGTCAACTTGTAATAGATGCTTCTTCATCTATGTACTATCCAATTGTAAAAGATCTAAGCTTCGATCAACCAAATAAACTACTATTCTCAATATACGCATCTGCAGTATTAACAAATTTACTTAAGAGACAAAGAGATGCTGTTGGTTTGAGTATTTTCTCTGAAAAGTTAGATGTACATACCCCAAGCAAAACAACCAAACGACATCATAGAATATTATATGCAGAATTAGATAAACTTTTAAATGAAGATGGACTAAAATCAAAATTAACTGATTCATCAAATGCTCTTCATCAAATATCTGAATTACTACATAAAAGGTCATTAGTAATTATCTTTACAGACTTCATTCATCCACATAAAACATTAGATGAACAATTTGAAGCTTATAAACACCTAAAACATAATAAACACGAAGTAATTTTATTTTATTTGAAAGAATCTAAAACAGAAATTAACTTTGATTTTGAAAATCGTCCATTTAAATTTATTGACATTGAAAGTAAAGAAGAATTAACAATTAGTCCTAATTCAATTAAAGATAAATATCAAAATATTTCAAAAAAGTATGAAGAAGATTTACGAATAATGTGCTATAAATATAAGATAGACTTTATTGAAGTTGATATTAATAATGGCTTTGAAAATATATTAGATTCTTATTTATTGAAAAGGCAAAAAATGTTTTGATATTTTAAAAAACAAATTATATTTGCACCGCTTAAAACGGTCTGGTAGTTCAGCTGGTTAGAATACATGCCTGTCACGCATGGGGTCGCGGGTTCGAGTCCCGTCCAGACCGCAACAACAAAAGTTAAACCCTTATAATGCAATATATTATGAGGGTTTTTTGTTTTATTTA
>NYTT01000047.1 GCA_002683775.1 Flavobacteriales bacterium | reverse complement strand
CTTTTCATAAACCATTTCATTTTTGCAAGACCAACAGCCTCATAAGTTTTCCATACTATTCTTCTAAAAGTGTATGAACCAATAGGACCATCTCCTCTACTGCCAGCAAATAAAAATTTGTTATGAGGTCTAGCATTGAACATATAATCAAAGAACCATTGAAGATGTTTTGCTTGAGAAGCAGTAAAATCTAAAGTTCTATTACTACCTCTATTCTTAGTCTTATGAGCTAAGCCAGTTCTAATAAAAGCTTTATCAATTTTATATTTTATATTAGAACTATAATATGAGAAATCTTTTAAATCGATAATTGCATCATCTGTTTTGTAAATACCATTTTTTAAATGAACTATAACGCATCTGAATTTTGATTTATCTATATTTTTTTGAACATTTAGTGCGCTCAATATTGAAATGTCATACTCTGCCGAATCTCCTCCTGTTAAAATAGCAATATTTTCCATAATTTTATAAAACAAATTTATACTATTTTTATTGTTTTCTTTAATTTCTTAATTTTTATATTTGTAAAAGAAAAAAAAAATAAATGCTAAATTTTTTCAGAACAAAACCTTTACTAAAACACTTTTTATATGCAGTGTTCTTTTTGTTTTTATTATTTTTAGGTTTATTTAAATATTTAGATTATTACACTGATCATAATAGGTTTTTGAAAGTTCCAGACTTTAAGAATTTGCACATAAATGCACTGGATTCTATCTTTAAAAATAATGAATTAAGATATGAGGTTATAGATTCTGTATTTGACAATCAAAAATCAAAAGGAGTAGTTGTTAATCAATATCCACCATTTAATACTGATGTTAAAAAGAATCGAAAAATATTTTTAACTATTAATTCTGTAAAAAATAAAATAGTCAGATTACCTGATATTTTTGATTTAACTCTTCGTCAAGCAGTTTCTTCCTTGAAAAAAAATGGTTTTGAAATAGGTAAGCTACAGTACAAGTCTGACATAGCGATTAATAAAGTACTTGAGTGTAAGTTAAATGGAATAGCTCTTCAAATAGGGCAAGAGTTACAATATGGATCGATAATTGATCTAATAGTTGCTAAAGGATTAAGCAGAGAGACTGTACTTCTTCCAAATCTTGTTGGTCTTTCTAAATTAGAAGCAAATATAATTCTAAAATCTAATTCTTTAAATCTTGGACTATTGTATTATGATGAAGAAGTTAAAGATTCAAGTTATGCAATAATATATAGTCAATATCCTAAATTTTCTAAAGAAATTGAAGTTAATTTAGGTTCTTCTGTTGATGTTTTTTTTAGAAATGAGATAATCGATTAATTAATGAAATATAAATTCCTTGTTTTCTTTAATTGTATAGCCTTTTTTTTATCTTCTCAAGAAGTGTGTACAGATTTAGTTATTGATCCTATATATTCTTTAAATAATCCGAATCTATTTACTAAAGGATTTCCAAATGATTTACTTTTTTTTGATGATTTCTCAACTGAAAATGTTTTTCTTAGTGATAACCTTTGGGATTTTAGTAGTACTAAAGTAACTAGAAACTATGCTATTAATCCTCCATCCATAGGTGTGGCTACGTTTGATGGCTTAGATGAGTTTGGGTTAGCTAGAGATTTTTCAGTAATTAACTCATCTGCACCTTCAGATACACTTTTGTCAAAACCTATTGATTTGAGTGGTTTGTCTGCAGCATTTTTTATGTTTTATTTTCAGGGAAAAGGATTGGGAGAGACTCCTGAAATTGAGGATAAATTAGTTCTAGAGTTCTTTAATGGTTCTTCCTGGGTAGAAAAATGGTCTTCATTAGGAATAGCTATGCAAGAATTTAAAAAAGAAGTAATTATTATTGATAGTGCTCAGTATCTTACAGGTGATTTTAAATTTAGATTTAGAAATTATGCTACTATTTCTGGAAATTTTGATCATTGGCATATTGATTATTTAGTTATTAATGAACTTTTAAATGTGTCTGATACAACTGAACTAAATGATGTTTCTTTTGTTTATTCATCACCATCTTTTCTAAACAGATATTATGAAATGCCTTGGACACATTTTTTAAATAATGAAGCAACTGAACTGAAAGATTCAATTGATATAATTTTGAGAAATAATAGAGCAAGTGTTAATGTAGATTTTCAGTTCAACGTGTATGAAAATAATTCACAGATTTATCACTATCCTTCTATAGGAGTTAGTCGTAACGTTACAATTTTAGATTATGATACAATTGGTAACTTTTCTTTTACAAATCCACCTATTGATTTTCAAAGTAATATCTTTAATTCATTTGAGCCTGACAGTGCCTCTTTTTTAGTGAAATACATTATTAAAACTAGTAATTCTGATGTAAAGATTAATGATACTTTGTATCATAATCAAAACTTTTTCTCTCATTTTGCCTATGATGATAAATCAGCCGAATCTGCATATGGAATTAATACTAATGGAGCGATGCTTGCTTATGAATTTCAATTAAATCGTCCTGATACTCTTAGAGCTATTCAAATGTATTTTCCGCAAATGTTAGATTCAGTTAGTAATATTTCTTTTAAACTAACGATATGGAAAGATATTAATGGTCAGGGTGATGTATTATATCAACAAGATGTATTTCCTGTACATACTGAGAATGGTAATTATCACACCTATTATCTTGATTCTTTATTTCAATTAGTTGGAACGTTCTATGTGGGATGGGAACAAACTACAGATGATTTACTTAATATTGGCTTGGATAAGAACAATAATGCAAATGAATACATGTACTATAACGTAGGTTCAGGATGGTTGAATTCTTCATATCTTGGAAGTTGGATGATTCGTCCAATTTTAAGTATGAACCAGATTGTTTCAAATATCCCTAATAAAAATACCAGTTACAGTGTATATCCTAATCCTGCTCGTTATAACTTTTTTATTGAATCTACAGCTAATAGTAATATAATTTCCCTTTATACATTAAATGGTATTTTGATAAGAAAATTTAAATCTAACTTGAACCGAATACAAATAGATGTTGATGATTTGGAGGGCGGTGTTTATATATTAGAAATTTCAAATGATTCAGATGTTAGTTATCAGAAAATTCTTATACAATAATGAAAGATAATATTAAGTATGAGCACCATAAGTTTATTGCAGATAAAGGCCAGAATCCTTTACGAGTAGACAGATTTTTATTGAATTTTATAGAGTTTGCAACAAGAAATAAGATACAACAATCTATTAAGTCAGGAAATGTTAGAGTAAATAATCTTGTCGTTAAGTCAAATTATAAAGTTAAAAGTAATGATATTGTCACAGTAGTATTAAATTATCCAAAACTAAAAAACGAATTAATTCCTCAAAACATCCCCCTTAATATAACTTATGAGGATGATGATTTTCTTATAGTTAATAAGAATGCTGGGATGGTTGTGCACCCAGGTTTCGGGAATCGTGATGGAACACTAGTTAATGCATTGGCTTTTCATGCTGAATCTTTACCAAATATGGGGGAGGAAGATAGGCCTGGTTTAGTTCATAGAATTGATAAAAATACATCTGGAATTTTAGTTGTTGCTAAAAATGATATGTCAATGAATAATCTAGCAAAGAAATTTTCTGAAAGAAACTTAGATAGAAGATATATCGCTTTAGTTTGGGGTAATTTAAAAGATAATAATGGAACAATTACAGGCAATATAGGAAGGAATTTAAAAAATAGAAAAATAATGGATGTTTTTACAGATGGTGACTATGGTAAACATGCAGTTTCTCATTTCAAAGTGCTTGAAAGATTTGGCTATACTGCTCTAATTGAATGTAAGTTAGAAACAGGAAGAACGCATCAAATTAGAGCACATTTTAAATATCTAGGTCATCCGATTTTTAATGACAGTGATTACGGCGGAGACATGATACTTAAAGGAACTACTTTTTCTAAGTATAAGCAATTTGTTCAAAATTGCTTTAAGATTTGCGATAGACAAGCCTTACATGCAAAATCCTTAGCCTTTAAACATCCCTCAAGTAATAAGGAGATGTTTTTTGATTCTGACTTGCCTAAAGATATGAAAGAATTAATCGAAAAATGGCGAAAATATGCAATACATAAATCTCTTTAATACGTTTTTATTGTATTGTATAATGTATCTCTTTGAATCGGTTTTTTGTTTACGTCTTTAACCAATTTAACTATTTCTTTTACAGACATTGTTGGGTTTTGATCTTCAACGCCAGCCATAGAATAGATTTTAGTAGTGTCATCAATTGTACCATCTATATCATCCACTCCAAATGCTAAAAGATTCTGAGTTGTCTTCTTTCCTATCATTGGCCAATATGCCTTAATATGATTGAAATTGTCTAGAAAAATTCTTGAAAACGAATAAATTCTTAAATCGTATAAGACAGTTCCTTCTTTAATGTGTGACATTTGATTATTACCATTTCTATATTTTAATGGAATAAAGGTATTAAACCCTAATGTTTTGTCCTGTAAATCTCTTAGCTTAGATAAGTGATTAAGAATATGCTTTGGTTTCTCAATATGTCCGTAAAGTATTGTGGCATTTGAGGGCATTTTTAGAGAGTGAGCAGTTTCATGAATCTCAAGCCAAGTTTTACCATCACATTTATCGGCACAAATCTTATCTCTTATTTCCTTGTCAAAAATTTCAGCACCTCCACCAGGTAAGGAGTCTTGTCCTGCTTCTTTAAGCATTTCTAACCCTTTTCTGTAGCTGACTTTTGCTTTTCTACACATATATTCAAGCTCAACTGCTGTAAATGCCTTAACATGTATTTGAGGACGAATTGACTTAATTTTTTGAATTAATTCAATAAAGTAATGCAGACCCATTTTTGGATGAACACCTCCCACTAGATGTACTTCGGTTATTTCAAAATCTTTGTAATTCTTAAGTTTATTAACCATTTCATCAATTGTGAATTCCCAGGCTTCAACTTTTTTACTTAACTTTCTAGAATATGAACAGAATTTGCAATCAAAAACACAAATATTAGTTGGTTCAATATGTATGTTTTTATTAAAATAAACTTTTGAATCATTTTTCTTAAGCCTGATTGCATTAGCTAAACTACCTAATAGTGAGATGGATGCATTTGTAAATAATAGCAAACCCTCATCTTTAGAGATTCTCTCTTCATTAATTATTTTAAAAACAATTGATTGTATTTCAGGTTTAATACTACTAAGATTTATTGATGTATTAAGCATTATTCCTTTATTAATTTCTTAGTGATATGACCGCTTTTAGTCTTAATGTTTACTAAATATATTCCATTTTTGAGATTACTAATCTCAATAGATCTGTTTTCTAAATCGCTTTTATGTATAACAATTTCACCTAAAATATTACTTAATGAAATAGATAGGATTTGCTCAACAGATTGAATGTAAATATGACTTTCAGCTGGATTTGGATACATAATTGCATTGTTTTTTGAAGAAATATTTATGGATGATGAAATAATATTACTGCAGTTTGTAGAAACATCTGAATTCTTTAGTGCTGATCTCCCTCCGTTTATTTCAGATGTATTTAATGTTGCCAGCATAACATCGACTTGCCCATTTGAAAACATCCAAGTGTTAGAGGCATACGACATATAATTTTCATCCATATCTAAAACATTTGATGTAAATATATTTGAGTAAGATAAATCGTTACATGTATTGTTATTTGTATTTGCAGATACCGATCCAAAATAAATATCTTTTGTAGCAGGCGTATCATCTACATAGCCTCCAAAATTATTATTATCATTATCACAGCACACAGGATTACCTTGATTATCATATTCCTCACAAAATGTGTGCATTAAACCAAGATAATGCCCAATTTCATGTGTTGGTGTTCTGCCATCCGAAGATATAGCTGCAACTCCTATCGTCCCAAAATATCTGTAATCAACAACAAGACCATCCTTGTAATCATCAGATGTATTAAATGGATTAGCGAGTAGGCCAGGTAAATAAGCGTACCCTAATGTCATTCCGTTGCTTTGAGAATTTGTTAGATCACATACCCAAATATTTAAGTATTTTTTTGGATCCCAACTATCTTTACCCCCACATGAACTTCTTTTCATTCCGTTTGATTCATGACAAGGGTTAGAATTGTCATCATCATCTGCATCCCAATTTATCTTTGAAGTAGCTGTTCTAGTAATACCAGTTGTTGTATTACCATCTGGGTCAACAGTTGCAAGACAGAATTCAATATCAGGGTTACCTGCATTATTTAAGAATGTGTTTCTTGGTGGATTAGGAAATTCAGGATTCGTTTTGCTATAGTCTTCATTTAATATACGTAATTGATCTTCAATTTGAGCATCTGAAATATTTGTGCCAGATCCTATGTTAGAATGAGAATTTCTATGAATAATATGTATTACGATTGGAATTTTAATAGTATTTCTCACTTTAGTTAAATCAATATCTAATGTTAAATTTCTAGCCTTTGCATAATCAGTGTTATTATCTATCTCATTATTTACTAAAAATGTTGTGTTACATTTTTTTAAATTTGTTTGTGATGAGATATAATTAGAGTGAAGTAATAATATAATAAATGTGATGATTTTTTTCATAATGTTTTCCTTTAAAAGTTTTGCAAATATACCTCTTTACCTTTTAAAAGAATTGAAAAAAATGCTATTTAGTAATAAAATTTTCGTCAGATAATGTTTTTAAAAAAGATACTAAATCTTGTTTTTCTTCATTCGTTAACTGCAATCCAATTCCAATTTTTTTCATTAGAGGGTCTACTGTTGAAGAATAATTGCCGCCAGAGTTGTAGTGGTTTACAACTTCTTCTAATGAAATAAATCGACCATCATGCATATATGGTGATGTATATTCAATATTTCTTAAAGAAGGAGTTCTAAATTTTCCGTTATCATTACTATTTCCTGAAACATATCCCAAACCTAAATCTGTAAAAGGTTCTATATCAAGACCGTTATTATGGAATCTATTATCCATAAACATTTGAGAGCCGTGACAATGAAAACAATCACCTTTTTCAGAGTTAAAAATTGCATAGCCACTAAGTTCTGATGGAGTTAATTGTTCTTCTCCTCTAATATATCTATCAAATTTACTATCAGAAGATATGAGTGTGCGTTCAAATTGAGCTATTGCCATAACTATGTGATTTGAATCTATATAGTCAATGTTAAATGCTTTTAAAAAAAGATCTTTATATTCTAAATTTGTATTTATTTTATTTTCAACGTTTTGCCACTTATCATGCATTTCAATAGGATTAGTTACAGGTTCAAACGCTTGTTCTTCTAGAGATTGAGCACTTCCGTCCCAATTGAAACTTGAATTCCATCCTATATTAACTAGCGCAGAAGCATTTCTTGTTCCTTGGATATTGTCAATTCCAGTGCTATATTGATTTGGATCAGAAAATGATGATGATTTATCATGACAGTTTATGCAAGCTAAAGAGTTGTCAGCACTCAATATAGGATCATTAAACAACTTTTCACCTAAATTAACTCCTTCAACAGTCATTGGATTGTTCTGAGGGATAATCATGTTTGGGAAACCATAAGGAATTTCAATCGTGTATGGTGTTGTGCTAAAATAGATACAATTACTATTGTCAGTAACTGCATTAGGATTAAAATTTGTTGCATTTTCGTCTGTGCAACCACTAATTGGTGCTAAGTCTTGCTCACATGCGAATGTAAGTAGTGCAAATATTATTAAGATCCCCCTATTTATCATTATTCAGAGGAGTAAACAGAAAAAACATCATTTTCTCCATTTTCTTTTAGTTTAGATTGTAAAGATGAATTTCCCATAATTCCATCTGATGAATAATTAATTAGTTCAGGGTTTTTATACCAATTAGTGATTTCCATATCTATATAAATATCAGTTTGATTATTTATTACATATAATTCAATTGGAAATGTTTTGTTAAAAGAAAAATCTGCACCAGATGTAGGCCCTGTATGAGTATTGTAAAAAGATGGATTTCCGTTTGCTAAATCAGCTTGAAATTCTCCTTCTAATTGCATATAATGATATCCACCCCCCAACATTTCTGGCCATGTGAAAGATGGAAAGAAACTTTCATTTAAAAATAAGTTTGTAACGTTGTATGAATCATTAAGCCCAACGGTAAATGAGATTGATGTGTATTCTAAATCTGTAACATCACTAATAGTAACTTTTTTTGTAGATTCATCAGCAATATTGATAAATTGAACTGAATCAATTAATTTACTTGTACCATCTTCTTTATGTAATTTTATTTCAGATATAATGTATCTTAGTGTTTGAACGCTATAATTAATATTTGAATGATTTAAATATGTTAAGCTGTCCTTAATCAAAGGATTACTTTCAATGCTCTGAGTGAAGTGTAAATTTATGTTATAATTATTATAGTCGCAACTTCCATCATCTAAGGATGCGTTAACATCAAAATTATTTGCTACTGGGTCTGTACACCCTTCGTTTTTTGTACATGAAAATAATAAAGAGGTACATAAGAATATCAATATATATTTGTCCATTTTTTTAATTTATATTTTTAATTTACATGCAAATTTAAGTAATATTTTATTCATACTTCTTGATTGTTATCACGATTTAACATTATTATTTGTCACTAATATATTGAATTTTTTTTTTTGTATTGATAAAATAATCATCTTTGTTCTTAGTGAAACAGAAGAAAATATATCTTGATATCATTCTACCTCTTCCTGTAAAGGGAACTTTCACTTATTTTACTTATAATAATTTATTGATTGGACAAAGAGTAATTGTTCAATTTGGCGCTAGAAAAATATATACTGGAATTATTAACTCTATACACTTTATTAAACCAGTTGATTATTTAGCTAAAGAAATAATTGCGATAATCGATGAGATGCCAATCGTTAATGAGACACAATTAAACTTCTGGAGCTGGATGTCAGATTATTATATGTGTAATATAGGTGAGGTTATGAATGCTGCTTTACCAACTTCATTTAAACTTGTAAGTGAGTCTAGTATAATAATTAATCCTTGTTTTGATGGGGACCTAAGTGAGTTATCATCAGATGAGGAAATATTAGTTGACTTACTTTCAAATGATTCTAAGCTTAAAATGAGTGAGGTCACTAAATTGCTTAAAATTAAAAGTCCATATAAATTTATAAATGATTTAATTACTAAGGAAGTTGTTATAGTTAATGAAGTAATTCATGATAAATATAAAGAAAAGAAAGTTAAAGTTATAGATATTAACTGCTCAAAAGAGAAAATAGAGCAAATGAGTTTAACTCTTAAACAAAGATTATTTATTGAGGGATTTTTTGATTTTAGATCATTAAATATAAATAGAGAAGTTATTGTGTCAGATTTGTTATCTAATCTTAAGCTTAGCAGATCAATTTTAAAGAATTTAGTAAGAAAGGGAGTATTTAAGATTAAAGATCAAGGTGTCAGCAGACTGTCTGTTGTAAGTAAATCACTTGAAAAAAAGAAGGTTTTGGAAGACTTTCAGCTTACAGCTTTAGCTAATATAAGAAATGTATTTAGATACAAAGATGTATGTTTACTTCATGGTGTCACCTCTTCTGGGAAGACAGAGTTATATATCAAGTTAATACAAGATACTTTAAAAGAAAAGAAAACAGTTTTATATTTATTGCCTGAAATAGCTTTAACAACACAAATTATCAAACGCTTGCAATCACAATTTGGAGATAAAGTAGGTGTAACACATTCTCGATTAAATAATAATGAGAGAGTTGAAGTTTGGAATGCAGTTAACAGTGAATCTTTTGATAATATTAAGTACCCTTTAATGCTTGGAGCGCGTTCTTCTTTGTTTTTGCCCTATAATAATCTAGGTTTGATTATTGTAGATGAAGAGCATGATAGTTCATTTAAACAGTCCCAGAATAATCCTCGATATAATGCTAGGGATTCTGCAATATACTTGTCTAAATTGCATAATGCAAAAGTCTTATTAGGATCAGCAACACCATGTTTAGAGTCATTTTATAATGTGAAGAAAAAGAAGTATGGATTTGTTGAAATGAAAACAAGATATAAAGGGATATCAATGCCGAAAATCCAAACTATTGATATTAAAAAAGCGTATCTCAAAAAGCAAATGACTAATCATTTTTCATCTAAATTATTGTCAAAAATTAATGATTGTTTGAATGAACGCAAACAAGTGATATTATTTCAAAATCGTAGAGGTTATTCTCCTACACAGAGTTGTAATTCTTGTTCTTTTACACCTCAATGTAAGTATTGTGATGTAAGTTTAACTTTTTATAAGCATAACAACCATCTTAAATGTCATTTTTGTGGTTATACTGAAGGAACAATAAAGATTTGTCCAAATTGCATGGCAGATGATTTTAAAGATATAGGATTTGGAACTGAACAGATTGAGGAAAGTTTAAAAATGCTTTTTCCTGATAATATTATAAAACGAATGGATTATGATACAACAAGAGGAAAAAACTCATACAAAATACTAATTAGTGATTTTGAAAGAGGCAAGATCGACATACTTGTAGGAACTCAAATGGTAACAAAAGGATTAGATTTTGATAACGTTGGTTTAGTTGGAATACTAAATGCAGATAAGATGTTACATTTTCCAGATTTCAGATCTTACGAAAGAGCATTTCAGTTGATGATGCAAGTATCAGGTAGGTCAGGTAGAAAGGGAGATGTTGGATCTGTTTTCATACAAACATTTGATGAAGAACATGAGATTTTTAGCTTGCTTAAATCTAATGATTATTCCTCATTTGTTTTAAATCAAACTCATGAAAGAAAAATGTTTAATTATCCACCGTACTGTAAAATTATTTCAATCAAAATCAAACATAAAAACCAAAATAGACTTGATGATGCATCACTTTATCTGTCATCTATGATGAAAAGAAGTTTTGGTGGCAGAGTATTGGGCCCTGAATATCCACTAATATCAAGAGTAAAAAACTACTTTATTAAAAATATTATTTTAAAAATTGAAAAAGAAAGTTCTTTTATTGAGGCTAAAAAAATATTGCAACTTTTAATTGAAAAATTGTTGGAGAGAAAGGAATATCGATCTGCAAGAATAGTAGTAGATGTTGATCCTGATTAGTTACATGCGTTCCATATGTTTGTTTTTGGACATGGTGCTGTAATGTTTATTTCTTCTTTTCTAACTGGGTGTATAAATGTAATCTGTTTTGCAATCAAACTAATACTTGCATCAGTATTAGATCTCTTTGCACCATATTTTAAGTCACCTTTAATTATACACCCGATGTTTGATAATTGAACTCTGATTTGATGATGTCTGCCTGTTTTAGGTTTTATTTCTAAAAGGAAAAAATTATCAAGTCTTTTAAGTAATTTGTAATCAAGAATTGCATTTTTTCCATTTTCCGTTTTTGTTACAAAAGATTTATTTTTCTTCTCGTTTTTTTGTAGTTTATTCTTTAATGTTCCAAATGATTTTTCTGGAGAATTTTCAACTATAGCCCAGTATGTTTTATTTATTTCTTGATTTCTAAACTTATCATTCATCCTTGATAATGCCTTGCTAGTTCGTGCAAATAATATAATTCCTGATGTAGGTCTGTCTAATCGATGAATAGTACCTAGAAAAACTTCTCCTTTTTTGTTGTATTTTTTTTTGATATATAATTTAACGTGATCTGATAGTGGTGTATCTCCAGTTTTGTCACTTTGAATAATATCTCCAGATTTCTTGTTTACAGCTATGAGATGATTGTCTTCATATAAGACTTCAATCATTATTAATATTGTTCATTATTATTTGGAAAGTCAATTGACTTTACATCTGCAACATAATTTCTGACCGCACCAGAAATTTCATCATATAGGTTAAGGTAACGTCTAAGGAATCTTGGATTAAATTCATGTGTCATTCCTAGCATATCATGAAGTACTAAAACTTGTCCATCTACACCATTTCCAGCTCCAATTCCAATAACAGGGATATTAATACTCTCTGCTACTTTTTGAGCTAATTTTGCTGGCACCTTTTCTAAAACTAGTGCAAAACATCCAGCCTCTTCTAATAATTTCGCATCAGTTAATAACTTTTGAGCTTCTTCCTCCTGCTTAGCCCTTACAGTATATGTTCCAAATTTATAGATAGATTGTGGTGTTAGACCTAGGTGTCCCATTACAGGAATTCCAGCTGTTAGAATTCTTTTTATAGATTCAATTATTTCTTCACCACCTTCTAATTTAATTGAATGACCACCACTTTCTTTCATTATTTGTATAGCTGATGATAATGCTTTCTTCGAATTTCCTTGATAAGATCCAAATGGCATATCAACTACAACAAGCGCTCTTTCTACTGCTCTTACTACTGATGATGCATGGTATATCATTTGTTCTAAAGTTATCGGAAGTGTAGTCTCGTGACCCGCCATAACATTTGATGCTGAATCTCCAACCAAAATAACATCAATTCCACCTTTATCAATTATTTTTGCTAATGTATAATCATAAGCAGTAAGCATAGATATTTTCTCGCCATTGCGCTTCATTTCTGAAAGGCTATGTGTGGTTACTCTTGTGTAGTTTTTCTTTGCTGTTGACATTTTATTTATTTTGAATTAATACAAATGAATTTTTGTAACCTGAGGATTTCAATTTCATCTTGTGAGATGTGGCTTCTTCATTTGTTTTAAATTTTCCAGAGAAGTAAATAAATGTATTTTTAGTTTTTCGTTTTATTAAATTCTCAATGTCATTAAATTTACTGTTGCTCACTTCTTTTAGGTATGTTCCTATTTGTACAGTATAAAAGTTTTTGTTTTGATTAACCTCTTTTATATCAGTATTGTCATTTGTGGTGATATTCTCTTTGCTAATATCATAAGTTTTTATTCCGTTTAATTCAAAATCTTTTAGCACAAATAAGTTTTTAAGAAATTTATTATTCTCTTTTATTTTTTTGTTAATTTTTTTTTGTGAAGATACTTCTGATTCTAAAGTTTCTTTTTGATTTTTTAAGATGTCAAAGTTAGTCTGTGTTTGCTTAAAAATATCTTCATCATTATCTCTGTTTATTTTCATTGTAGATAATTCATT
>NYTT01000046.1 GCA_002683775.1 Flavobacteriales bacterium | reverse complement strand
CTTGAACCAGAAAAAATTTATGAAACACTAATTGACTCAATATATCTAAATGGTGAATATATTTCTGAATTAAATTACACAAACAGTAGTTCTGACCCATCAATATTAAAATATCGGTACCGCAATATTGCAAAAATAGACATAGAATTGTTCTACAAGCGAATTTCTATAGGCAATAGCTTGAGATTTAACGATTTCATGAAAAATATTGATAAGATTTTTACTGAGCAACATCTAGAATTACTTGGGATATCTGGAATAAATGAAGCTAGAGAAAAATATAAAAATGGAGATTTTATTGTCGACACAAGATTAGGATATCAATTGAATAATTTGGTAAGATTTGGCTTTGTGATAAACAATTTATTAAATAGAGAGTATATGACACGTCCAGCCACTATGATGAGTCCAAGAACATTTGCATTTCAAATAAATTTCAAAATATAATGAAAGTTATTGGGATTATACCTTCTAGATACAACTCAACAAGATTCCCTGGCAAACCATTAGCAGATATAAATGGGAAGAGTATGATACAAAGAGTTTATGAGCAATGTATAAAATCATCTAGACTTGATGAAGTGGTAGTAGCTACAGATGATAATAGAATACTATCACATGTTAAACAGTTTGGTGGTAAAGTTATTATGACATCAAGTATTCACACGACTGGAACGGAAAGATGTAGCGAAGCATCTAAAAAGTTATCTAATGAGTATAGTATCATTGTAAATATACAAGGTGATGAACCACTAATTAACCCTTTACAAATTGATGAATTATTAATGTTATTTAATGACGAGAACACCCAAATTGGAACATTAGCATATAAGATAGATAATTTGGCTGAACTTAAAAACAAAAATAATCCAAAAGCCATTTTTGATAATGAGGGATATGCTACAAATTTTTGTAGAGTAATTGAATCAACTAAAAAGAATATTAGCTATTACAAGCATATTGGTCTTTATGCATACAGAAGAGACATTTTAAATACAATTTGCATAATACCACCGAGTAAGAACGAAATAAAAGAAAAGTTAGAACAATTAAGGTGGTTAGATAATAATTATAAAATTAGAGTTGGGAAAACACTTTACAAATCATATTCAGTTGATATACCAGAGGATATTGAAAAAATAAAGCTACAACTAATATAAAATGTTTAATTTAGCACTATGATTTATCCTGTTGAATATTATATTTCTGAGCTACTTTTTTTGCATGATTGTGTTATAATCCCAAAATTTGGTGGATTTGTTGGTAATCCAAAGTCTGCTACAATAAATTCAACTACTGGAGTTATTTCACCACCTTCAAAGCAAATTTTATTCAATGTTAATCTTAAAACAAATGATGGGTTACTAATCTCTCATATTGCTAATAAAGAAAGTATTTCTCAACAAAAAGCTCAGCAAGAAGTTGAAAAATTTGCACAAAAATGCAATAGTAAACTTTCAAAATCAAGTATACTAAGAATAAAAGATATTGGATTGTTTACTCTTGGAAAAGAAAAAAACATTATTTTCTTGCAGGATACTAGTAAAAATTATACAGTCGATGCATTTGGGTTAAAAGCAACACATAAAAAAATTATAACAAGAGAAAAATCTACAGAAAAAGAGTTTAAATCTACTGTAAAGAATATATCTGAAATCAACTTTAACGTTGCTGATCTTTTTAGAGTTGCAGCTGTAATGATTCCATTAGCACTTATTTCTTATTTGAGTATTTCACAACAAGATAAAATAAATTCAATTTATGCTCAAATGGCAACATTTAGCCCTTTTACACTTAATTCCACCACTGAAATTGAAGATGATATTATTCAAAAAAATGACATCGAATATAGCTCTTCAGATAAGAATTTATCAGAAATTATAGTTGAAGAAGAAATAGCAATTGATGATGAAGTTTCAATATTTATTCCATCGAATACATACTATATTATTGCCGGTGCATTTGCAGAAAAAGAAAATGCATATAAATTACTTAATGAACTCAGAACAAGTAATATTAATGCTGAAATTTTAGATGGCAGCAATCTTTTGCGTGTTAGTTATGATTATTTCTATAATAGAGAAGATGCTATTCTAGCACTGAATGAAGTTAAGCGAGATATACCAAAAGCCTGGTTACTTACAAAATAAACATGAGCACAAAAACACCTAGTCAATCAAAAGCAACTCTAACAGAGATTGTTTTACCAAATGACACAAATAATCTCAATAATCTAATGGGGGGAAGATTACTACATTGGATGGACATTGCGGCTGCAATTACTGCGCATAGACACTGCAATAGAGCGTGTGTAACTGCATCAGTTAACAATGTTTCATTCGAACACCCGATACCAAAAGGAAGTATTGTAACTTTGGAAGCAATTATTTCTAGAGCATTCACATCTTCAATGGAAATTTTTATTGATGTATGGATTGAAGATACTCTATCAGGAAATAAAACAAAATGTAATGAAGCAATATACACATTTGTTGCTGTAGATACTATGGGGAAACCTGCTAAAGTTCCCAAAGTAAATCCTGAAACTGATTTAGAGAAAAAGAGATTCGATGGTGCACTAAGAAGAAGACAGCTTTCACTGATTTTAGCTGGAAAGTTAAAAGCACAGGATGCTTCTGAACTTAAAGCTTTATTTGCTTAAAAATAAATTCTCATTTATTTCTTCCATGCACTTAAAATGTCCTTTGGGACATTTAGAAAAACCAATTTTACTACATGGACGACAATTAAGACCTTTAACCTCAATAATTCTAGAATCTTCATGAGCCATGTAGGGATACATTCCAAATTCAGGAATAGTATTTCCCCAAACTGAAAATATTTTTTTACCAAATGCAGATGCAATATGCATCATACCTGTATCATGTGTTATAACATACTGAGAATTTTTAATTAGAAATGCAGACTGCATGACTGTAAAGTCCCCACAAGTACTTATTACACTATTGCATTTTTTTTCAATTTCTTTACCTCTCAACGAATCATTAGGGCCACCTATTAATATTACATCGTTATTAATTTTGTTGCATATTGATACAATTTTATTTATTGGTAAAATTTTGGTGCTATGTTGGCCTCCGATGACAAAAGCTATAAATTTTTTTGGATAAACAGATAATTGGACTTTATCATCAGTTGATAAAAAAAAATCTAAACCTTGCATATCATTTTTTATTCCTAAAAATTTTATAGTTTCTAAATATCTATCAACAATATGAATTTTTGGCAAATAGTTTCTTTTGAATTGAGTCATAAGAAACTTCAATAAGTTTATTTTTGGAAAACTTCTAGATTTAATACCTAATTGAAATTTTAAGATTCTAGTTCTAATATTATTATGTAAATCAATTACATAATCATAATTCTCATTTTTTAATTTATCAATAACTTCACTTATAGAGTCTTTAAATATAGTAACTGTATCGATGTAAGGGTTATTTTTCACTAAATCACCATTTACCTGCTTTGTTAAAAAATGTACTTCTGAGTTAAGTTGCTTTTTAAGCATTCTAACAATTGGTGTAGTAAGAACAATATCTCCAATAGAAGAGAAACGGACAACTAATATTTTTAGTCTTTTTTGCACATGGTAAAACTAAGAAATTTATAATAGTTTTGCAGCTATGAAATTTATTGACACACATAGTCATCTATACAGTGAACAGTTTGAAAATGATAGAACAATAGCAATAAATGAAGCTATCGCATTAGGAGTAGATACTATTTTACTTCCAAATATATCTAGTAAATACACTAATAATTTATTACAATTGTGTAATCAGTTTCCTGAAAATTGTTTTCCAATGATGGGCCTACACCCCTGTGATGTTTCTGAAGAAAATTTTGATAGTGAAATGCAACATGTTGAAATAGAACTAGCAACAAATAAATACATAGCTGTAGGAGAGATAGGTTTAGATTTATACTGGGACAAAACTAAAATTGAAGTTCAAAAAAGAGCATTTATCCACCAAATTAAATTAGCTAAGAAATATCAAATACCTATTGCTATACATGTGCGTGAGGCATTTGATGAAGCTATTGAAATAGTTGAATCTCTAAACGATAATACTTTAAGAGGAGTCTTTCATTGCTTTACAGGCTCAATAGTTGAAGCGAAAAGGGTAATAGATTTAAAAGATTTTTATTTAGGTATTGGAGGGGTAGTTACATTTAAAAATTCAGGTTTAGATCAAACTATCAAAGAAATAAGCCTTAAAAATTTAATACTTGAAACAGACTCCCCATATCTTGCCCCTGTTCCATTCAGGGGAAAGCGAAATGAAAGTAAGTACCTTACCAAAATAGCGGAAAAGATAGCAGAAATTAAAAATATGACTATTAAGGAAATAGCAGAGATTACAACTGCGAATGCGAAAAAATTATTTCATATATGAAGAAAAAAATATTGTTGATTTACACAGGAGGTACTATTGGGATGGTAAAGGATAAAAAGAAAAATACTCTAATACCATTCAATTTTGATAAGTTATTAAAAGCAGTACCTGAAATTAATAGCGAAGAAATTTATTTAGATAATATTAGTACAAAAAATCCTATTGATTCAAGTAATATGAATTCTGATAATTGGATTGAAATTGTAAGTTTAATAGAAAACAATTATGATAGTTATGATGGATTCGTTGTTTTACATGGAACAGATACAATGGCCTATACAGCCTCTGCCTTTAGCTTTATGTTAGAAGATTTGAATAAAGCAGTGATATTTACTGGTTCACAAATTCCAATTGGAGCAAGAAGAACTGATGCAAAAGAAAATCTCATTACTGCTATAGAGATTGCTGCAAGCGGAAAGGTAAATGAAGTCTCAATTTATTTTGAAGATCAATTGTACAAAGGGAACCGTACAGTAAAGGTAAATTCAGAACATTTTGAAGCTTTTGAATCTCCTAATTATCCTATTTTAGCTGAAGCAGGAGTAAATATTAAGTACAAATCAACACTAGAAAAAAAAGGTGATCAAAAACTAAAAGTACATAAGAATTGTTCTAATGATGTGGCGATTTTAAAACTTTTTCCTGGCATTAAACTATCAACAATAGAAGCTATTATCAAAAGTGTAAAAGGGATTGTAATTGAAAGTTTTGGAGCCGGAAATGCATCTACTAATCCTAAATTCACCCAGCTACTAAGTCAAGCAATAAAAGATAAGAAAATTATTATGAATATTAGCCAGTGTTTGCACGGAGAAGCTGTAAGAGGACAATATGAAACAAATGAACCCTTTGAAAAAGCTGGAGTAATTTGTGGAAAAGATATGACAACGGAAGCAGCTGTTACAAAGCTAATGTTCCTTTTAGGGCAGAAATTAAATAGTGCAGAAATAAAAAGACAATTACAAAAGAATTTAAGAGGAGAAATTAGCAACTAATTTTTAGATTTGCGGTAAAATGGTGAGGTGGCCGAGTGGCTTAAGGCGCACGCTTGGAAAGCGTGTAAACGGGAAACTGTTTCGGGGGTTCGAATCCCTTCCTCACCGCAT
>NYTT01000045.1 GCA_002683775.1 Flavobacteriales bacterium | reverse complement strand
GTTTCAAATATCTTATTTAGCTCCTTAATCTTTTGTGATCTTGTTTTAGAATAATTTAATCTTATTTCTTTGTCTGAAGTATCCACATAAACTAACTTATCTGTTTCCATATCTTGCATTGGTACTAGTCCAATATTTGGCATCTCACTTTCTCTTTTGTCATGTATTCTAACTCCAACAATATCGTGTTTTTTGCTTGCTATTTTTAGGGGTTTACTAAAGGGTGCACTTGTAAAGTCAGATAGTAAGAAGCAGATACTTCTTTTTTTAATAACTGAGTTAAAATATTCTAAAGCCATTGATACATCTGTCCCTTTACTATCAGGTTTTAGTGATACAATTTCTCTAATTATCCTTAGTATGTGACTTTTTCCTTTCTTTGGAATAATAAATTTTTCTATTCTATCACTAAAAAAAATAACACCTACTTTATCATTGTTTTTTATTGCTGAAAATGCTAAAACTGCAGCAATTTCTGTTGCAAGATCTTTTTTATACTGTTTGTTTGTTCCAAAATCTCCAGATGCTGATACGTCAATTAGTAGCATAACTGTCATTTCACGTTCTTCCTCAAATATTTTTACAAAAGGAGTGTTGTATCTTGCTGTAACGTTCCAGTCAATAGATCTTATGTCATCTCCAGATTGATATTCTCTAACTTCTGAAAAAGCCATACCGGTTCCTTTAAATGCTGTATGATATTCTCCAGCAAAAATATGATTTGAGAGACCTTTTGATTTAATCTCAATTTTCCTTACCTTTTTTAAAAGTGATGATGCGTTCATTTAAGGGATTTCAACAGTATTTAGTATTTCTGTAATAATATCTTCAGAAGTAATGTTTTCTGCTTCCGCTTCGTAAGTTACACCAATTCTGTGTCTTAAAACATCATGACATAGTGCTCTTACATCTTCTGGAATCACATATCCTCTTCTTTTTATAAACGCAAAAGCCTTAGCTGCGGCAGCTAGATTAATGCTTGCTCTTGGTGAACCACCAAAAGCAATCATATCCTTAAATTTTTCTAAACCATATTGTTCAGGATATCTAGTGGCAAACACAATATCTATAATATACTGTTCAATTTTTTCATCCATATATACCTCTTTAACAAGATTACGTGCTTTAATAATTGCATCGGTTTTAAGAACAGAGTTTGGGGATGGAAATTTTTTTGCTAAATTATTACGAATAATAATTTTTTCTTCTTCTTTTTTAGGGTAGTCGATCACTACTTTTAACATAAAACGATCTACTTGCGCTTCAGGAAGTGGGTATGTACCTTCTTGCTCAACAGGGTTTTGAGTTGCCATTACTAAAAATGGTTTATCTAAATCAAAAGATTCTCCTCCTATAGTTACTTGACGCTCTTGCATTGCTTCAAGTAATGCAGATTGAACTTTAGCTGGTGCACGATTAATTTCGTCAGCAAGAACAAAATTAGCAAATATTGGTCCTTTTTTGATTGAGAATTTTTCGTTCTTTGGGCTATAAATTTGTGTGCCAATTATATCAGCAGGAAGTAAATCTGGTGTAAATTGAAGACGACTAAATTTCGCGTCTATTGTTTTAGCGAGTGTTGAAATAGCAAGTGTTTTTGCTAATCCAGGTACTCCTTCAAGTAATACATGGCCGTTTGAAAGTAGCGCTACAAGCAGACGTTCACTCATTTTTTTCTGACCAACAATTACTTTATTCATTTCTAAAAGTAATATGTCTACAATTGCACTTTCTTTATTTATCTTCTCATTGATTTCTTTAATATCGTCTTGTAAAAATTCAGTCATTTTGTTTATTTTAGGAATGCAAATTTATATTTTGTTTGTTAAATTACAATATTCAACGATTAATTTTTTTCTGTAGTATATTGTTAATACATTTTCTATTTTTGTAGGATAATAAATTATGCGTTTTTTCATTAAATTTTCATATGATGGCACTAATTATCATGGCTGGCAAATACAGCCAAACGCAAACAGTGTGCAAGAAGAAATTAATATAGCCTTAAGTACAATTTTAAACGCAAATATTCAAGTCGTTGGAGCTGGAAGGACAGATGCTGGAGTTCACGCAGATGAAATGTACGCCCATTTTGATTTTGATTCTGAAATTAGATTCTTAGAACTTACACATAGGCTTAATAGTTTCCTTTCTGACGATATCGCAATTAATGAAATATTTAGAGTTTGTGATAAGGCGAACTCAAGATTTGATGCTCTCTCTAGAACATATAGATATAGGATTATTAAGTCAAAGAACCCATTTCATAGACATGCGTATTTATTTAAGAAAAATTTGAATTTAGAAATGAGGAATTCAGCCTGTTTATTTCTGATTGGAAAGAAAGATTTCACCTCTTTTTCAAAAGTAAAAACTCAAACCTACACGAATTATTGTACAGTAACAGATGCAATGTGGGAAGAAATAAATGATGAGATAATTTTCACAATTAAAGCTGATCGTTTTCTTAGGAACATGGTAAGAGCTATAGTTGGCACATTAATTGAAGTTGGTATTGGAAAAATAAAACCAGATAATATAGATGAGATAATAGATGCAAAAGATAGATGTAGATCTGGTGTTTCTGTTCCGGCTCATGCACTTTCTTTGATTAAAGTGACCTATCCAGAAAATATAAAAATCAATTAAACTTCATGAGTCAAAATAAAACTAAGACTGGTAATGTAATTGACTTTGAACTTTTAAAAAGAGTATTAGAATTTTCAAAGCCATATAAAAAACAGTTTGTTTTAGCAGGTGTTTCAGCTATTCTTCTATCAATATTGGGTCCTGCTCGTCCTATGATTATTAACTATGCAATTGATAACTTTATTATAGTTCAAGATAAGGAAGGACTAATCAATATTACCATTTTGTTAGTATGCATTTTAATGATGGAGGGAATTGTTCAGTTCTTTTATATTTTTATGTCAACCTGGCTTGGTCAGCATGTGATTCAAGATTTAAGAAGTAAAATTTTCAAACATATATTATCTCTTAGAATGAAATTCTTTGATAATACTCCTATTGGAACATTAGTTACAAGGACTATCTCCGACATTGAAACTATAGCAGATATTTTTTCTCAAGGTCTGTTAGTTATTATTGCAGAATTATTAAAATTAGCTGTTGTTATCTCATTAATGTTTTATACTGATTGGAGGCTAACATTAATTGCTTTGTTAATCGTTCCAGTTTTATTATTTGCAACATCATGGTTTAAGAGGAATATAAAAAAATCTTTTCAAGATGTTAGAAGTCAAATTTCTAATCTAAATACTTTTGTCCAAGAACATATTGTTGGAATGAATATTATTCAAATTTTCAATAGAGAGGATGCAGAGTATGAGAAATTCGTTGAAATAAATAAAAAGCATAGAGATGCTAACGTTAGAGGTATCTTTTATTATGCTGTTTTTTTTCCAGTAGTTGAGGTTCTTTCTGCTGTATCAATAGGATTAATTGTTTGGTATGGTGGTCAAGGAATTTTAGAGGGCAAAGATATTACTATAGGTGAATTAGTTGCTTTCATTCTTTTTATCTACATGATGTTTAGTCCAATAAGACAATTAGCGGATAGATTTAATATTTTACAAATGGGTATAGTTGGAGCAGAACGAGTATTTAATATGCGTGATACAGATGAAAGGATAGAGGATAGTGGTAATGATAAAATTGACATAGAGGATTGTTCAATTGCTTATAAAAATGTTAATTTATCATACAACAATAAGGAATGGATTCTCAAGAATTTAAATTTTGATATTGAATCTGGAAAAATGTTAGCTTTAACAGGTAGAACTGGAGCAGGAAAAACATCAATTGTTAATGTTTTAAATAGGTTTTATGAAATTAATTCTGGAAGTATTACTGTTGGTAAAAAAGATATTAATGAAATTTCAATTGCTAATTTAAGAGAAAATATAGCACTGGTTCAACAAGAGGTTTTTCTATTTTCAGATACTCTTTATAACAACATAACACTTTTTGAAAATAGTATTTCTAAAGAAGATGTTATGATAGCTGCAAAAGAAATAGGTATAGATGCTTTTATTAGTTCACTCCCAAATGGTTTAGATTATATTGTTGCGGAAAGAGGCGTTTCACTTTCTGCGGGTCAAAGACAGTTAATTGCATTTCTTAGAGTATATGTTCGTAATCCAAAAATTCTAATATTAGATGAAGCAACAGCATCCATCGATAGTGAAACAGAAAATCTGTTGCAATCTGCATTAATGAAGATATCAAATAATAGAACCACTATTGTGATTGCTCATAGGCTTTCAACTGTTGTAAATTCAGATAAAATACTTTATCTTGAAAATGGTAGCGTTCTTGAATCAGGATCACATCAGGAGTTATTAGATGCTAAAGGATTGTATGCAAAAGCTTTTAATTCTCAAGTGGAGAAAAAGTTCTAGTTTTAATCTGATGGATTAAATTTAAGCATCTTTATTTTTTTTTGTATTTTTGTGAGGATATGAAAAAATTTCTTTTCTTACCATTTTTGTTGTTTTCATTAAATGTCTCACCTCAGATTGTAATTGATAATAATCCTCCTTATGATGTTCCATCTTTTTTAGTTGATAATGTTCTTCTTGGGGGAGGTGTTGTGGCTTTAAATCACACCTACCAGGGAGAGCCTTCACAAATTGGTTGGTTTAATGCAGTAAATACTAATTTAGGAATTGATAGTGGTATTGTTATGTGCTCTGGTGATATTTACGCTCTTGACCCTATTAATGGAGGAGGTTTTCCGATGATACCAAATACAGTTGTTGACCCTGATTTACTTGCTGTTGCAAATTCTGTTCCAGGATTAATCGGTCAGTCCTTTTCTGTTAGTTCTGTAAATGATATTGCTATTTTGGAATTTGATTTTATTCCTACATCTGATTCTATGGAATTCAATTATGCATTTGGTTCTCAAGAATATTTTGCATATGAAAATACTCAATACAATGATGTTTTTGGATTCTTTTTGTCTGGACCTGGAATAGCAGGGCCATGGGCAAATGGTGCGATTAACCTTGCTGTAGTTCCAAATACCAATCCTCCTTTGCCAATTACAATCTCATCAATAAATAGTGTTACTCCAATAAATCAGCAGTATTTTGTAAACAATCAAAACGGACTGAATATTATAGCTGATGCAGATGGTTTTACAACTAAACTAACAGCCCAAGCCCTTGTTCAATGTGGAGAAACATACCATATCAAGCTGGCCATTGCAGACGGTTCAGATTCTGGTTTAAGTTCCTATGTTTGGTTAGAAGCTGGAAGTTTTTTTTCTCCTCCATTAGTAGTCTTGAATGATTTAAGTATTGACTCTAATGTGATGCAGATTCCTTGTAATTCAACAATAATATTAACTGCAGATGGTGGGCCATCAGCAACTTATCAATGGCTTGATTCTACATCCACAGTATTTAGTACAAATCAATCTGTCACTGTAGGTCCTGGAGAGTATCTAGTTTCAGCTGATATCGCAGGTTGCGCAACATTATCTGAACCTTTAATTGTCATTTCTGATCCTGCTCCATCTGTAGATCTTGGTTCTGACATTACGATCCCATGTAATTCTGATGTACTGATTGATCCAGTAATTTCAGGAGGAACAACCCCATATTCATACTTATGGACTGATGGTAGCTCTAACGCTATGAATACACTAGGTGATGGAATATATGGAATTACTGTTACTGATGATTTAGGCTGTATTGGAACAGATTCAATTGAAATTTCATATGACCCTCCACCAGTTTTAGATTTAGGTTCAGATTATAATATTCCATGTAATACTTTAACTTCTCTTTTGCCTACAATTACAGGAGGAACTAGTCCATTTACTTTTTCTTGGAATGACGGTTCCAGTGATTCAATTATTGATGTCAATGATGGGAGTTATACTCTTAGCATAGTAGATTTTTATGGATGTTCTGATTCTGATGAAATTAACATTACAGAGGATTCTATTCCACATGCTACTATTTTTGGTGGTGGTGCGGCTTGTGATGATGGTACCACTGTTGAAGTCAATTTTACTTTTAATGGATTGTTACCTTGGGATTTAACATATTCCAATGGTACATCAACTTTAACAGTTAATGATATTAGCAATCCTAACTTTGTATTATCAACTGTAGTAGCTGGGGAATATAATATCATCTTAGCTGATGATATTAATGATTGCAAGGCAGATACATCCATTATTGGAAATCCAGAAGTGATTATTAACCCTTTACCAATTGCTGTTATAAGTCCTCCGGTTGTTATTATTT
>NYTT01000044.1 GCA_002683775.1 Flavobacteriales bacterium | reverse complement strand
GGAATGGACAATTTATGGAGAAAAATAGCTATAAAAAACATAAAAAATGATCCAAAAACAATTCTTGACATAGCTACTGGTACAGCAGATTTCGCAATAAGTAGCGCAAAACATACAAATGCTAAAATTATTGGTATTGACATATCTCAAGGCATGCTTGATGTTGGAGAAATAAAAATTAAGAAAAAAAAGCTAAGCTCAAGAATAAGTCTACAAAATACTGATTGTGAAGACTTACCATTTAAAGAAAATTCATTTGATGCAATTACAGCTGGATTTGGAGTAAGAAATTTTGAAAATTTAAACAAAGGATTATCAGAAATGTATAGAGTTCTAGAAAAAAACGGTGTGATAGCAATATTAGAACCATCCTCTCCAAAAAAATTCCCACTAAAACAATTATATAATATTTACTTTAATAATATCTTACCTACTATAGGCGCATTAATTTCTAAGGATAAAAGTGCATATACATACTTACCAGAATCAGTTGCAGCCTTCCCATCAGAAGAAAAATTTATTAAAGAGTTAGAAAAAATTGGATTTAAAGATTGTAAATCTATTTCACTTACTTTTGGAATAGTAGTATTATATCTAGCAATAAAATAAATTTAAATACGTTAGGTGATTGATGTTAAAAATTACAAAATATCATATAGTTCTTGTATTCCTATTTATTTGTTTCAATTCTGTAGCTCAACGCAACAAGAAATCACAAAATTTATCTAGATATGATTTTCAGAAAATACATTTTGGATTTACTTTAGGTATTAATGAACTGAATTTTAACGTAAAAAAAAATTCAAATACAATTACAAATGATTCTTTAAAAACTTTATATAGTAAAAGTCAAAAAGGATTTAATCTTGGTATTGTTTCAAACCTAAGAATTGGAAAATACACAGATTTACGTTTCGTACCTGCTTTAATTTTTGGTGAAAGACAATTAGAATATAGTTTTTCTGATAGTTTAAATACTAATGATGTAAAGAAAATAGAATCAACACTAATTGATTTTCCTATTTATATAAAGTATAAATCAGAAAGATATAACAACTTTAGAGCATTTGTTATTGGTGGTTTAAAATATAGTTTAGATATAGCTTCTCAAAGTAATATTGACGATGAAGGACAGAAACTTGTTAAGCTAAATAAAAATGATTTAATGGGGGAAGTTGGCTTTGGATTAGATTTCTATCTTGAGTATTTTAAATTTTCACCACAACTCAAATTATCTTATGGTTTGATTAATCTTCTTAAAAGTGAGGATTCTGTTTATTCTAATTCAATTAACAGGTTATCAACTAATGGTTGGATGTTGTCATTTACATTCGAATAAATAATTAGTAAATACACGTGTATAACGAAAATACACCTATAATTTGCATATTATACATAATTAAATTATTATTGTATTTATTATATAATTACGAATAAAAAAATGTACAGAGATCCTTACTTGACATTACTTCTTTTTTTACTAATATATCTTTTAATCTTGGTTATGATTAAGTCATTTAATATTTTTAGAAAAAAAACATCTAAAAGATTTCATTTACTATGTCCAGGATGTAAACAAAATGTTATCAAAAGAATAAAAAGAAAAAGTCATGATATGTATTTGAACATAATGACATTACAATTATTTAAATTTAAAAGATACAAATGCACTATTTGTACATGGGAAGGTTTACGTTGGTAAACTAACTATTCTTTATCTCATACAATATAATAGAAGTTGCAACCGCAACATTTAAGGAGTCTGTATTGGTAGAATTACTGTTAATTTTTATTTTTTTAGTAATAAAATTTGAAATTTCTTTGCTGATACCATTTGATTCATTCCCCATAACTATATGAACATCATCATTAAAAGCAACTTTTTTGATATTTTTTCCATCAAAAAGTGTTCCGTATATATCAGATTTAACTTTTTTTAAATATTTAGCTAAATCAGTATACATAACTTTAACTCTGAATAATGATCCCATAGTTGATTGAACAACCTTGGGATTATATACATCAACTGTATTATTAGAACAAACAATTGAAGTAACACCAAACCAATCACAAGTCCTTATGATAGTACCTAAATTTCCAGGATCACTAATATCATCTAGAACCAAAACCAGCCCACTTTGATTAAAAATTTTGCTTTCTTTTATACGTGCAATAGCTAAAACGTTATTTGGATTTTTCTGATTACTTATTCTTATCAACTCTTTGTTTGAAACTACTGAAACATTAACAGTTGGATTTAATTTAGACCAATTAGAATTTGCAAAAATAGTATGCACATCAAAATCAGACTTTATCAATTCTAAAACATTTTTATCACCCTCAACAAGAAACAACTTATGCTTCATTCTGTTTTTTCTAAGAGATAAACTCTTTATTAACTTAATCTGATTTTTATTAATCATAGCTATCTAAATTTTAAATCAATAATATGAATTTATTATAAATTTTTACTTTAATTCAATACAATCTTGTAGTTTTGTTTTTAAAAAAATGTCAAAATTTCCAAAAGGTGTACTAACTGGGTCGCAATTGCAAGAAGTTTTTAATGATGCAAAGACAAATAAATATGCGCTACCAGCAATAAATGTTACAAACACTAGTACGGTTAATGCAGTAATGGAAACTGCTGCAGAGTTAAATTCCCCGGCTATTATTCAATTCTCAAATGGAGGGTGTGTTTTTTATGCCGGTAAAGCATTATCAAATAATAATCATAGTGCAGCTATAGCTGGTGGGATTTCTGGAGCAATGCATGTACACCATATGGCCGAACTTTATGGCGCTAGCATTATTCTTCACACAGATCACGCTGCATTAAAACTATTACCTTGGATTGATGGACTATTAGATGCTGGTGAAAAATTTTATAAGCAACACAATAAGCCTTTATTCTCTTCGCACATGATAGATCTTTCCGAGGAACCATTAAAAGAAAATATTGAAATATGTAAGAAATATCTAAAGCGAATGAGCGCAATTGATATGACCTTAGAAATTGAACTAGGAATTACAGGAGGAGAAGAAGATGGAGTAGATAATTCTGATGTAGATATTTCAAAACTATACACTCAACCTGAAGAAGTAGCTTACGCTTATGAAGCGCTTATAAAAATAAGTGACAAATTTACTATTGCCGCCGCTTTTGGCAATGTTCATGGCGTTTATAAGCCTGGAAATGTTGTTCTTACACCAAAAATATTAGATAATTCACAAAAATACATACAAGAAAAATTTAATACCAAAAATCAACCTATAGATTTTGTATTTCATGGTGGATCAGGTTCAAGCAAGAAAGAAATCACTGAAGCAATAAGTTATGGTGTAATCAAAATGAATATTGACACTGATCTTCAATGGGGCTTTACTACAGGAGTTAGAGATTATTTTAAAAAGTTCAATGATTATGTACAATCACAAATAGGAAATCCTGAGGGTTCTGAAAATCCTAACAAAAAATATTATGACCCTAGAAAATGGACAAGAGAAGGAGAACTTACGTTTAAGTCACGTTTAATTAAATCATTCGAAGATTTAAATAACATTAATACAATCAAATAAATATGGATTGGTTTAAAAGAATTAAAGAAGGAATTACAACTTCAACTCATGAAAAGAAAGAAACTCCAGATGGTCTTTGGAGTAAATGTCCAAAGTGCAAAACAATTGTGACTACTAAAGAAGAAGAAGAAAATCTATATGTTTGTTTTAATTGTAATTATCATCATAGAATTGGTTCAAAAGAATATTTTAAAATACTTTTTGACAATAATAAATTTACAGAAATAGATAAAAACATGGTCTCTGTAGATGTTTTAAAATTTAAAGATAAAAAAGCTTACACTGACAGAATTTCTTCAATGCAGAAAAATACAGGCTTAAAAGATGCAGTAAGAACAGCTCACGGTAAAATAAATAACAATACAGTAGTAGTAGCGTGCATGGATTTTTCATTTATTGGTGGCTCAATAGGCTCAGTTGTAGGTGAAAAAATAGCAAGGGCAATAGATTTTGCACGTATAAAAAATCATCCACTTTTAATTATTTCTAAATCAGGTGGAGCAAGAATGATGGAAGCTGGCATATCACTCATGCAATTAGCTAAAACTTCGGCAAAACTTGCACAATTAGCAGAAAAGGGTTTACCATACATATCACTTTGTACAGACCCTACTTTTGGTGGTGCTACAGCATCATTCTCCATGTTAGGCGACTTAAATATTGCAGAACCAAATGCACTAATTGGATTTGCTGGACCAAAAGTAGTTAAAGAAACAATAGGAAAAGACCTACCAGAAGGTTTTCAGACATCTGAATTTTTAAAAGAAAAAGGATTTATTGATATTATTGTTGACAGAAAAGATTTAAGAGAAAAGATATCGCAATTGTTTAGAATAATGAAAAAATAATTTGTTTCAAAAAAAACAGATTAATTAAATAAGTTTACTAATTTTGCAAACCATAAATTAGGTAGAAAACAACAAATATTAATATGAGTTTAAGTTCAAAAGAAAAAGAAGGTATTTTTAAGAAATTTGGTAATGACAACAAAGATTCAGGTTCAGTGTATTCTCAGGTTGCTTTATTCACTAAGAAGATTTCAGAATTAACAGCGCATTTAAAAGAGAATCGTAAAGATTTTGGAACTCAGAGGTCATTACAATTAATGGTTGGTAAAAGAAGAAACCTTTTAGACTATCTTCAAGCAAAGGACATAATTAAATACAGAGAATTAGTAAAAGATTTAGGTCTCAGAAGATAGACTTAAATTTAAAAATGAAAAAAAGGCAATAGATTTATTGCCTTTTTTAATTTATAAACAAAGAAAACAAGATGATAAAAGAAAAAACACAAATTATTAAATTAAACGATGGTAGAGAAATTTCTATCACAACAGGTAAATTAGCTAAACAAGCCCACGGTTCAGTAGAATTGAGAATGGGTAATACTCATTTACTAGCTACAGTAGTATCAAGTTTTGAAGCAAGAGAAGGTGTAGATTTCCTACCATTAACAGTTGATTATAGAGAAAAATTTTCAGCAGATGGCAGATTCCCAGGTGGCTTTCTAAAAAGAGAAGCAAGGCCAACAGATCAAGAAATACTAATAATGAGACTAGTTGATAGAATTCTTAGACCAATGTTTCCAAGTGACTATCATGCTGAAGTTCAAATAATGATATCACTTAATTCACATGACCCAGAAGTTAAACCAGATGCACTTGCAGCACTTGCAGCATCTTCTGCACTTGCAGTTTCTGACATACCATTTAATGGACCTATTTCAGAATGCCGTGTAGCGAGGATAGAAGGAAAATACAAAATTAACCCATCATCAACTGAATTAGAAAATGCTGACATGGATCTTATGATAGGTGCATCTGCAGATAGCGTTGCTATGGTTGAAGGTGAGATGAATGAAGTATCAGAGAGTGAAATGATTGAAGCAATAAAAATAGGTCATGAAGCTATTAAAGAACAATGCGCAGCACAATTAGAATTAGCAGCCAAGACAGATACATCATTTAACAAAAGAGAATATTGTCATGAAATTCACGATGAAGACTTAAAAGCAAGAATTAAAAAAGATACTTACAATGAAGTATATGCTGTTGCTGC
>NYTT01000015.1 GCA_002683775.1 Flavobacteriales bacterium | reverse complement strand
TGTATCGTTATCATTTATGTTTGTCCAATCATATCTTGTATATGTATTTTTACCTATTCTACCTGGCCAGCTACCATAAAAATTAGCTCTTGATGATAATCCGAATTTTCCTTTACCTAAATTTAAACTAAATCCGTTTCTTGTAACTTTAGAGCCAATCATTGTATTTAATGTTGCGTTATATCCATCAATAATTGTTTTCTTAGTTATTATATTAACTATTCCAGCATCTCCTTCACCTTCATATTTCGCACCTGGACTAGTAATAACTTCTACTTTTTTAATTTGATCAGCTGGAATCATCTGCAGAGCTGTTGATACATCTGATGAAAAAAAACTTGACGCTTTTCCATTAACTAAAAATTTAATATTTTTAGATCCTCTTAAACTAACATTTCCTTCAAGGTCAACAGATAATAAAGGAGCTTTTCTAAGAACGTCAGTCGCATCATTTTCAGCATCATTTAAATCATTTTCAGCATTGTACACTATTTTATCTATTCTAGTTTCATATATTGCTTTCTCATCTTTAATGTTTATTTCTTCAAGAAGTTTTGAGTCCGTATTAAGATAAATGTTGTTATCTTGAAAATTTGGGTCTAATTTATTAGTTGAAAATATTATTTCTTTAGATTCGAAACCAATAAAACTAATCTTTAAAATATAATCTCCCGTAATAATATTTTTAAACTTAAATCTTCCTTTACTATCTGTAATTGTTCCTTCAATTAAATCTTTATTATCAGACCTAAACAAGCTTACACTAGCGAATTCAAGATTAGATTTGTCATCAACAGATTTTATTTTTCCTGATATTTTTCCAACTATGTTTTTGTTATCAGTTTTTAAATTTGATATTTTTGATTCTTGAGAGAATAAAAAAAAAGGAAGTAAAATGAAGAAAATTATTTGTTTCATATGTAATTTGATTTATTCATAAATAGTTTTTTATCCATTATTATTTTTGCTACACCATCTGGAACAGCCTCTTCCCATGTACCTATTTGATTATTTTTAATTCTTTTTAGTATGTCTCTTGAAAAAATTCCGAGTGTATCAGAATTATAATTTAGATCCTTAATTCTACCGTTATAATGTAGATAATTATACAAATCTTTAACTCTTGGATGAACAGGAATATTGGTACTGTTTAAAAGTTTAGTTATATTATTTGGTTTGTATGGATATAAGTAGAATTTAATATCTCTGGTAAAAATAACTCCAAAGGCTTCCATAATACCACCATTTAAATTTCTGTAGTATTTTTCTTCAAACATATCTACCAAATTATCAACACCTAATATTACACCCATTCTAGATTTTGTAAATTGTGATAAATATTCTATAATTTTATAAAACTTTTTATAGTTTGAAATCATAACTGTATATCCTAATGAACATAAAATATCAGCCCTGTCTAAAAAATCTTGCTCATCTACCTCTCCCTCTGCTTTTAAGTTACTTAGAGTGATTTCAAAAAGAATTTGAATTTTTTCCTTATTAACTTTCTTGGAATTCTCAAAAGCTGTAAGTCCATTTTCTAGCATGTCAATATTGACTTTAGTTACAGGTCTAAATGACCCTCTCATTGTCAGAATGTTTTTTTTATAAAGTATGTCAGAAGGTTGTTTGTTTTTACCATCTGGTGTAAAGATTACAGCATTAGTCATTCTTTCTTTAACAAGAGTTAAACTTAATAATCTATTATCTACATCTTTAAAATTTGGACCAGTTGCTTCAACCATATCGATTTCAAATTGATCTTTTTCAAGATTATCGTAGGCTCTTTTTAGAATTTCCTTAGGATCTTTTTCATTAAAGCAAGCATGTAGAATATTAGTTCCTATAATACCAATAGATTCTTGTTGTAGTTTAGCATCTTGGTCATTTAAGATTATATGAATAATAAAATCAGAAGGTTTTTCCTTGGGATTACTTTGAAATCTAACACCAATCCATCCATGTCCTTTAAGTGTCTTTGAATAATTTATTGTTGAAATCGTATCTGCATATGTAAAGAATTTAGATTTTGAATATTTTTTCCTGTCTAATCTTTCATCTAATAATTGATATTCATGATCAAGCATTTTCTCTAACCTAGACTTACATACGTATCTGTAGTCATTTTCTTTTCCATAAATAGCATCAGAAAAATCTCTATCGTAGGCAGACATTGTTTTAGCTATAGTTGTTGAAGCTGCACCAGCTTTAAAAAAATGTCGTACCACTTCTTGACCTGCCCCAATTTCAACAAATGAACCGTAAATTGATTCGTCTAAATTAATCTGTAGTGCTTTTTGTCCAGCTGTTAATGTTACATTATTTGTCATATGTAAATATTTGATTGTTGCAAATTTATACAGATAATCTCTAAAATTGAATTTTTATCTATTAATTTTGTAAATAATGAAATCACTTCTATGAAGATAACATTATTAGGCACTGGAACATCACAAGGTGTTCCTGTTATTGCATGTAAATGTAACATATGTACTTCAAGCAATCCTAAAGATAATAGATTAAGATCATCTGTAATGATAGAGGTTGACAATTCTACAATCGTTATAGATACAGGCCCAGACTTTAGACAGCAAATGTTAAGAGAAGATGTAGATAATATAGATGCAATATTATTCACACATCATCATAAAGACCATGTAGCTGGTATGGATGATATTAGAGCGTTTAATCATAAATGGAAAAAAGATATTCAAGTTTTTTGTACTAATATTACAAGTAATGCGCTTAAAAATGAATTTCCTTACATTTTCGATACTTATAATTATCCAGGTGTACCTAAAGTTAATATAAATTTGTTTGAAAATAAAATCTTTAAGATAAATAATTTAGATATTATTCCAATTAAAGCTTTGCATTATAAAATGCAAGTATTTGGTTTTAGAATAAATGATTTTGTATATCTAACTGATATAAGTGAAATTTCTGAAATTGAAAAAGAAAAAATTAAAGGTGCAGATTTACTAATATTAGATTCTCTTCAAAGAAAAAAACATATTTCACACTTTAACTTAGAACAATCTATTAATCTTATTGAAGAAATAAAACCAAAAAGAGCTTTGCTTACGCATATCTCTCATCATATGGGTTTACATGAAGAAGTAAACAATCAATTACCTTCAAATATTCAATTAGCATTTGATGGACAGACTTTAAAAATTAATTAATTTTATTTTACTTTTTTATTTGATTTTTTTATAGTTATTTTTACAAAAAAATAATTATGAATAAAGTATATCTATTATTACTTAGTTTAATTTTACTAAATAATTTATTTGCGCAAAAGCATAACCATACTGATGAAAATGATGTTAGGTATCATAATCATAATCAAATTGATAAGAATTTTCAACAAAACTTAAGAAATAGCGATTTATGGCAAAATTTTATTTCAAATAATGCTGATTGGTTTGTAATTTTCAATGAAGGAAATCAATTGCCACATAGAGCTTTTGGAAAACCTATTCTAGTAAATAATTTTCAATTATTCTTGTCAGATAATAATTTTAATATTCCTTCTGATTTAAGACAAATTACTTCCGTTAAAAATGACAAATATATAACTGAAAATTTTGTTCAGCATTATAATAATTTAGAAGTTATAGGTAGTAATATGTTTGCTAAATTTAATTTGAATAATCATCTTGTTAGTTTTGGATTAGATGTATTTAATGACATTGATATTAGCACAAATCCTTCGATTACTTCTCAAGAAGCTATAGAAAGCGCTAAATCATTAATATCTAACCCTATAGTAAACATAATAGTTCAAAATGAATTAAAAGTATTAGCAATAAAGAAATATAAAAAATATGATTATCGTCTAATTTATCAAGTTAATTTTTCTACTAATATTAATGAAGGTCCAGCAAATTATATATGTTATGTAGATGCCCACAATGGCGAGCTATTGATGAGAAAAAACACTATATTATATGAAGCTCCGCAAGTAGCAACATCAACTGTATCTGGGGATGTTTATACAACAAATCCATATGACCCTGCTATTATTGAGAATTTTAAATATTTAAAGGCTATCGACCAAAATAGTAATACATTATACTATACAGATAACAATGGAGAAGTAGTACTTCCGATGAATATTGGTACACAAGTAAGATATAAACTAGAAGGACTTTATGCTAATGTAGAAACAAATGCAAGTACACCTGACATTTTTCAAAATTTAGCTACTTCTAATTCTGTAGTTTTTGACAACTCAAATTCTACAATTCAAGAAAGATCAGCATACCAAGCTGTAAATAATATTCATGATCATTTAAAAACTGTTTTTCCAGCATTTAATGGATTAGATAATCCTATGGAAACTAATATAGATGTAGCTGGAAGTTGTAATGCTTTCTTCGATGGTAGTTCTATTAATTTTTATGCTGAAGGGGGTGGATGCCATAATACTGCTAAAATTGTTGATGTTGTTTATCATGAATATGGACATGCAATTAATAGCGGAAGATATAATTCTGGATCTGGAATGTGGAATGGAGGTTTAAATGAAGGCTTTGCTGATGTTTGGGCACTATCATTAACCGAGACACCCGTTTTAGGATATGGATGGGACTTAGTTGATCCAACTATTTCTGTAAGAAGATATGATCAAAACAGAAAAGTTTATCCACAAGATCTAGTTGGAGAAGTACATGCAGATGGTGAAATTATTGCTGGTGCATTTTGGGATTTATATTTAAATCTTGGCAGTATGACTCAGATGCTTGATTTATTTAAATATGTTTACGACTCAGGAGTTGATGGCCCTGATGGAGATGAAGGTTCAATTTATACTGATATTTTACTTGAGGTTTTGTATGCTGATGACAATGACGGAGATTTAAGTAATGGTACTCCTAACGATAATGATATTATAGATGCATTTAATCAACATGGAATAACCTTACTTTCAAATGCTGTTATATCACATAACCCAGTAACTACTTCAAACCCAAATGTAGGTATAACAATAAATGCAAATATTGGGATGACATACCCTTGGGCATTGGGAGCAACTAATTGTTTCTATAGAGTAAATGATGTTACTAATTGGACAACATTAACTATGACTGGTACAACATCTTTTACCACTACTATTCCAGCACAATTGCCTGGAACTATTGTGGCCTACTATATATCTCTTCTTGATAATTATGGAAATGAATCTGGAGTTACACCAATGGCTTCTAATTTATTGCCTATTACTAATGCAAATCTACCAAACTTTGTTCTAGTAGGCTATGAAATGATTGAAGAAGAAGATTTTGACTTTAATTTTGGATTTTGGCAAACAGGAAGTAGTGATGATAATGCAACGACTGGACTCTGGGAAATAGGAACACCAATCGGCTCTTACACAGATAACGGTGACAATGTACAAACAGATGAACAGCATACTATTGGTGGTTTTCAATGCGCATACACAGGTAATGCATCTTCATCAGCATCAGGTATCGGAGAAAATGATGTAGATGGAGGGCATACAACTTTATTTTCTCCGTATTACGATCTTTCTGATTATACTAATCCAGCTTTTTCATATTGGAGATGGTTCACTAATAACACTGGTGCTAATCCAGGAGCAGATTGGTGGCAAGTTCTTATTAGTGATGATGGATCTAACTGGGAGTATGTTGAAAACAATTTAACATCAGATATAAGTTGGAGAAAATTTGCTTTCAGAGTTAAGGATTATGTTTCTGTTACAAATAACATACAATTAAAATTTATTGCATCAGATAGCTTAAGGCCTGGTCAGAATTTAGATGGTGGAAGTCTTATTGAGGCAGCAGTTGATGATTTAAAACTATATGAAAGTCTTAGTACATCCACATCATTAAACTCTTCTAATGTAATTAAACCAAGATTAATTAAAATTACTGATTTATTAGGAAGGAATGTGAGAAAAAATAATATAGGTAACAATGCTTCACTTATTTATTTTTATGATGATGGAAGTACTCAGAAAGTATTTGTAAATGATTAATTAACTTTTAATATCCCTTTATTAATTATTCCTAATGCTTTACCTCTCATTTTAGTTCCAATAAATGGTGTATTTAAAGATTTAGATTTGATGTCATCTACTGTAAATTCCCATTCTTTTTCTGGGTCAAATAATGTTATGTTTGCTTTATTACCAATATTAATACTTTCTTGAGGTAATTGTAAAATTTTTCTAGGATTAATAGATATTTTCTCAATCAGCAAACTTAGTCCAATTTTAGGTGCAATGTGCTTACACAAAAGACCAAAAGCACTTTCTAAACCAATTATACCATTTAATGCATTATCAAACTCAACTTTCTTATGTTCATCAGAAATTGGAGTATGATCAGAACTAATAACATCAATCGTATTGTCTTTAAGTGCCTTGATTAGAGCATTAATATCTTCTTTTTCTCTTAATGGAGGTAAAACCTTATATCTGGTATCAAAATTATTTATATGATTCTCAGTTAAAAATAAATTATGTAGGGCTACATCGGCAGTTATTGTTAGGCCCTTTTTCTTTGCAATTTTAATTTTATTTACAGAATCTTTGGTAGAAATATAACTTAAATGTAATCTGGAATTTGTATACTTAAGTAGATTTATATCTCTATCAACCATCATTTCTTCAGCCATATAAGGAATACCTTTTAATCCTAATCTAGTACTTGTAGTCCCCTCATGCATTACTCCGTTTTTTGATAAACTTTCATCATTTGGGTAATTCATAATTAAGGCATTACAATCAATAGAGTAGAGCATTGCAACTTTCATGACATCATTCCTCATTAATGAGTTTTTATCATCAGTAAAAGCTTTACAGCCACCCTCTGACATGTCATGCATTTCAACTATTGAATCTCCAATAGAATTTTGTGTAATATTTCCAGCAGGTAATACATCAACAATCAAATTACTTGTTTTATTTAGTATAAAATCAATCATACTTCTATTGTCTATAGATGGAATATTGTTAGGCATTAACATAACTCCAGTAAAGCCACCTTTAATAGCTGCATTACATCCTGTATCTAAAGTTTCATTGTGTTCAAAACCAGGCTCTCCAAAATTAGCGTGTAAATCAAACCATCCTGGTGATATATGAAGATTTTTAGCAGTAAATTCAATGTCAGAATTTTTTGCATTTGATTTATCTTTATAATTAATTGATTTTGAAATTTGATCAATTTTTCCTTCTTTAATATAGATATCCATTATCTCATTATTAAACTTAGAGTTAGGATCAATTATTTTTGCTGACTTTAATAATATATTCATAATTAATTTATTTTCAAAAGAAAAATTTCAATTCCAAAGAAAATTAATGAAAGTATTAAAGCTAACTTCCAATATTCTTTACCAATTTCTTTTTCTGTTATTATGGATTTAAATAATTTATTTTTAGATGATAATATATCAATATTACTAAATTTATTTTTTGATATAAACTCTTCAATTTCATTTATAGATAATGTTATAGTATTATTCTCTTCATTTTTGTAGTTATATGCTACATAGTTTACAGTACTATCTTTAATATTTATTGAATAGATGCCATTTTTTGTTATTTGATTATTAATATCAAGCTCTAGTACACCATTATTAATTTTAAGTGTAGGAATAATATCAATTTGATCAAGTATAATGTGTGGTAATTCATTTTTTGGAATTTCATTATTAATTATAACTTTATCATTTTCATTAATAATATTGTAAATATTTTGAATTTGTAATGCTGTATTAGCAATATTTATGAGAGTAGGAACAAATAGAGCATGTGTTGTAAAATTATTAAACGATTCATCTAATGGGCTAGAAAATTGATAAATTAAACCTGATCCATTTGAAAAAGAACTCAGGAATTCATTATTATTAGCGTAATTTATAATTTGTGAACTATAATTTCTTTTGTTAACAGAATATGATTTGGTAGAATTTGGATAATTAATCTTCTCATTAGATTTTAAAAATACATTCTTGTATATTGGATGATCAGAAATAAACTTATTTATTTTAATATTATTTGTATTAATATTTGAAATCAGATTTATGTTTAATGCATTTAACATCAAGTTATAGTTATTAATATTGTCAAGATTTGAAGGCGGTACAATTATTAATGATCCACCATTTTTAGTGAACGATTTCATACTCTTTAAAAGTCCTGGGCTTAATGAAATAACTTCATTTAAGATAATTAGATTCTGATTCTCTATTAGGTTGTAATTAATGTTGCCTTTATTATTAGAAAGATAGTTAAATAGGGTAGAGTCTTTTTTAAATAGGGACAGGAAAGCGTTATTATCATTATTTTCATTTATGCTATAAACATTAATTTTATTAACAGTTGGAATAGAAAAATAAAATTTATTATCATAACTAATTGGACTATCATTTGTTTGAATATGACCATTTACAAATCTTTTTTTTGTAGTTTGAAAGGTAAATGATATAGTCTTTTTTTCACCAGCCAATAGACTTAATAACTGTTGTGATTTTTGTTTATCATCAATAAAAAGAAAGATTACTTCATCTACAATATCTTGTGAACTATTATTAGATAAGTTCACATTTATAACAACTTCAATATTATTATCAAAAATAGGTTCTTTGATAAAGACACTATCAATTGAAATATTTGTTACATCTTGATTTTCAACAATAATAAATGAAACACTACAATCTACATTCATCTCATTAATAGTACTACTAAAAAAGGTGCTTTTTTGAAAGTCAGAAATATAATATAAATGATTTTTCATAGAAACAGACTCAACTCTTGATAAAATATCTTTAAATGATTTAATTGCTGAGTTTGAACTTGTATTATCAATTTGACTTTTAATAGCATCCTTAGTGTATGGAAAGTTGTTTTTAGATAAGAAACTATTAGTGACAAGATAAAAATTATGATTTTCAGGATAAGAATCGATTATTTCATAAGCCTTCTTTTTTGCAATATTAAAAAGATTGCCATTGCCGAAATCAATATCCATGCTTAGAGAATTATCTAAATAAATAAAAACATCATTCTTCTCAGATTTATTTTTCGCTGGAACAAAAGGCTTCGCAAAAGCTAGAATTAAAAAAGTTATTGCTAGAATTCTACAAAGTAGGATTAATATATTTTTAAGTCTAGATTTCTTTTTGTTTTTTGTTTTAATCTCTTTGAGAAATCGTAAACTACTGAAGTAAATTACTTTATGTTTTCGTAAATTAAAGAGATGAATAAGAATAGGAATGGCTATTGCAAAGAGAGCATAAAGCAAATAGGGGTTTTGATAAATCATCAAAGTACAAAATTATACTATTTGATAAGATAACAACGCTTTAAGTCAAATTATTTTTCCATCTTTTATTTCATAAGTTTTATCTGCAAGCTTGGCTAGTTCCTTGCTATGAGTAATCACTATAATAGTTTGAGATGTTTCTTTATTTAATTTAAGTAATAGTTCATGCAATTCGGATGCATTTCTAGAATCAAGGTTGCCAGAAGGCTCGTCAGCTAGTAAAATAGATGGTGAGTTTATTAATGATCTAGCAACTGCAACTCTTTGTTGTTCGCCACCAGATAATTCATCAGGTTTATTTTCTGATTTGTGATGTAAATTAAGCATACCTAACAACTCCATTCCTTTTTTTTCAGCAGTTTCTTTAGTTGTACCATTTAGAAAAGCTGGTAAGCAAATATTTTCAAGTGCTGTAAATTCATTTAGTAAATTATGAAATTGAAAAATAAATCCAATTTCTTTGTTTCTAATTTTAGCCAATTCTATTTCATTAAGATTAATAATATCTTTGTTATTAATAGTTAACGAACCTAGTTGCATTCTCTCAAGTGTGCCAATAAGATTTAAAAGTGTTGATTTTCCTGCTCCTGAAGCTCCTACAATACTTACAAATTCTCCTTTCTTTATATCTAAATTAACACCATTTAAGACATTTAATTTATCATAAGAAAAATGTATGTTTTTGGCTCTAATCATTTCTGTAGATAAAGATAATCTAAATAATATATTAACTTCAATGATAAACTGTTTTTTTGTGCAAGATTGAATGTTTCCTCAAAATTTTCGCTCCAATAATTAATTAGATAGTTTTTCTGATCATCAATTGCATTTTTCCATACAATACTTAGTTCACTTCCTGGAGCAAATCTCCAGTTAAAAATTAAATCTGATGTCCAAGTTGTATAATTAATATTGTGATTATCATAATACTCACTTTCATTAAGATAGCCATCTTTTGATAAAGACATAAATTCTAAGTTCTTTACTTGATCAATGTGATACCTTATCTTAACAGAAAGATTAATCTTGTTATTAATAATATAATTCGCTTTAATAACATTGGTAATCATATTTGTATTCCTTCTTGCAAATATGTAATCTACTTGTGGAGGATCTATAAATAAACCTAAGGTATCATTTGTAACAAAACCTATGTCATTATAAGAGTTTCTAACTGATAAAATATAATTAAAAGAAAGCTTATCAGATGCTCTATATCTCGGTGAAATTCTAAAACGATTTGTGTATCCATCATATAATGGTCTAATGTTGTATCCACATGAAAGGTCTAAAGCAAATGTATTTCTATAATCTGTTGATATCCATGCTCCAAAATCTAATTTTTTAGATCTTTTTAAAGGATGGGTTAGGTCATTAGTTCTTGCTTCATAAAAATCATTTTTCTCAAATGGATTTAATGAAGCTTTTACAAAAATTGTAGTGTAATTCTTAAAAGTTGCTTTTGTTTCTAATTGATAATGAAAATCAACAAATTTTTGTTCAGTGAATAATGTTTGATTTTCTAATTCTAGAGATGTAGCAAAATTTATAAATCTTTTTGTCTTATTAAATTGATTATAGGTTAAGACAAGTCCATTAGTAATTTCATTATTAGCATATAGAAAACCTAAATCATTTGAGTTGTAATTATCATCTTCAAACTTAGAATATAAATCATATTGATAATTACCACTTGTTTTTCCAACTGCTATCATTCCAGCAAAACCTTTGGTATTAGTGCTATTTTCTAACTCCTGACTCATCTTAAGTTTAGCAACATAGACTCTTGTATTACTTTTGTTATTTATTCTAGTAAATAAACCAGTTACATTTGCGTCCTTATTAGATCCATTCTGTAACATGCTTGTATTCATTAAACTAACTGAAGAATTATTTCTAAACGATTTATCATAAATCATAACATTGTAGTTGGTTAGTGGATCATCATCAGTTTTGTTAGTTATTGCATTTAAAACAGAGATTCCTAATCCACTAGATGTTCTACCAGTAATTTTAGTAGCATTTAACAAATCATCTTTAAGTCTTCTACTATAAAACATATCATCTCCTTTACTAAACAATTCTGTTCCTTCATTGAAAAACTGTCTTTTCTCATCATATTTTATTTCAAAGGGCGAGAGGTTTAATACCATTGCATCTGATGCTACTTGTCCAAAATCTAAGAAAAAAATCATCT
>NYTT01000043.1 GCA_002683775.1 Flavobacteriales bacterium | reverse complement strand
TGTTTACGAAGATAGAGAGATTAAGGATCCAGTTGAAATAGCAAAAAATGCGATTAAGCATGCAAAAGTTAATGGGCATAATGTTGTTATAATAGATACTGCTGGACGACTTGCAGTAGATAATGAAATGATGACAGAAATTGCTGATATCAAAAGCGGAGTAAAGCCTGATGAGATTTTATTTGTTGTTGATTCTATGACAGGTCAAGATGCTGTGAATACTGCAAAATCATTTAACGATATACTAAATTTTGATGGGGTTGTATTAACTAAACTTGATGGAGATACAAGAGGTGGAGCAGCATTAACTATTCGATCAGTAGTAGATAAACCAATTAAATTTATTGGAACTTCAGAAAAAATGGATGGTTTAGATGTCTTTCATCCTGATAGAATGGCTAGCAGAATTTTGGGTATGGGTGATGTGATTTCCTTAGTTGAGCGTGCTCAACAACAATTTGATGAAGAAGAGGCAAGAAAGGTTCAAAAGAAAATTGCTAAGAATCAATTTGGTTTTGATGATTTCTTAAAACAAATTCAACAAATTAAGAAAATGGGTAATGTTAAAGATTTAATGGGTATGATTCCAGGTATGAATAAAGCAATTAAAGATGTTGATGTTAATGATGATTCATTCAATGGCATCGAAGCAATCATTCATTCAATGACAAAAAAAGAAAGAGCTAATCCAAATATTTTAAATGGAAGTAGAAAAAAAAGAATAGCTTTAGGAAGCGGAACTACAGTTGTTGAAGTTAATCAGCTTATTAAGCAATTTTCACAAATGAGTAAAATGATGAAGATGATGCAGGGAGGTGGCGCAAAACAGATGATGCAAATGATGAAAGGAAGAGGTAATATGCCTGGATTATAAATTTTGATATGATTTTATTAGACGGAAAAAAAACATCTAGTGATATTAAAGATGAGTTAAGGAAAGAGGTAGATGAATTAGTTTCAAGTGGCGTGAAGAAACCTCATTTAGCAGCTATTCTTGTTGGTTCGAATGGTGCTAGTGAAACATATGTTGGAGCCAAGGTTAAAGCATGTGAACAAGTAGGTTTTGACTCAACTTTAGTCAGATTTAATGAAGATGTTTCTGAGTTAGATTTGTTAAATGAAATTAATAAAATTAATAATAATAAAAATATTGATGGATTAATTGTTCAACTCCCTTTGCCAAATCATATCGATGAACTAAAGGTAACACAGGCAATTAATGTAGAAAAAGATGTTGATGGTTTCCACCCTACTAATATTGGAAGAATGGCTCTGAATTTATCAACATATTTACCTGCAACTCCAGCTGGAATAATGGAATTGCTTTCTAGATATAATATAAAAACATCAAGTAAGCATTGTGTTGTTGTTGGTAGAAGTCATATAGTTGGATCTCCTATGAGTATCTTAATGGCAAGAAATAATACCCCAGGAAATTGTACAGTTACTTTAACACATAGTAGAACAAAGAATTTAAAAGAAATAACGAGAACTGCTGATATCTTAATTGTAGCTCTTGGAAAAGCTCAATTTATTAACAGTGAGATGATTAAGGATGGAGCATGTATTATTGATGTTGGAATTAATCGTGTCAAGTCTGAAAAAACTAAAAGTGGATGGAAGCTTTTGGGTGATGTTGATTTTGATTCAGTAGCAAATATGTGTAGTTCCATTACACCAGTACCTGGAGGTGTTGGCCCAATGACAATTGCAATGCTACTTAAAAATACGCTGAAATCTGCAAAAAATAAGTGTTATTAATTTTTTGTTATATTTGCAGCAGTTTTTGTGGGGTTGTTCCCACTAGTATTAATAAATTTTAAAAAAACAATTATGGAAGGAACAGTAAAATGGTTTAACGGAAGTAAAGGATATGGTTTCATTGAAGGATCTGATGGAACAGATTACTTTGCTCATTTTCAAGAAATTCAAGTTGAAGGTTACAAAACTCTTAAAGAAGGAGCAGCTGTAACATTCGAACCAGGAGACGGTGAAAAAGGACCAGTAGCTAAAAATATTGTAAACGCTTAATTAGCATTATTATAATATAGAAAAAAAGCGAGCAAAATGCTCGCTTTTTTTATGACTTATTTTTCAATAAAATTTCCAGTTCTTGCATTTCATCTCTTAGTCTTGCAGCTTCAATAAAGTTAAGGTTCTTTGCCATCTTTTGCATTTCTATTTTGGTTTTTTTTATCATTTTATTTATTTCTTCTTTTGTACCGCTATTTATTTTAATTTTAGCTTTAGGTGTTGTTATTTTATATGGATTTAAACTATCAGCAAGTTTATTTTTTTCCTTCTTTACCAAAGGCATTGGTTTTAGACCATTTCTTTTATTATAATTAATTTGTTTTTCTCTTCTTCTTTCTGTTTCATTAATAGTTCTTCTCATAGAATCAGTTATTTTATCAGCATACATAATAACAATTCCATTAATATTTCTAGCTGCTCTACCTGCAGTTTGAGTTAAAGCTCTAGAAGATCGTAAAAAACCTTCTTTATCTGCATCCATTATTGCCACCAAGCTTACTTGAGGTAAATCTAATCCTTCTCGAAGTAGATTAACTCCAATTAAAACATCAATGATTCCTTCCTTCAATTCATTAATTATTTCTACTCTTTCTAAAGTGTCAACATCAGAGTGAATATATCTACATTTAATATTAAATTTGATTAAGTATTTGCTGAATTCTTCAGCCATTCTTTTGGTTAATGTTACAACTAAAACACGTTCTTTCTCTTTTATTCGTACTCTAATTTCTTCTAAAAGATCATCAATTTGGTTATGGGTTGGTCTAATATGTATTTTTGGGTCAAGTAGGCCTGTTGGTCTAATAATTTGTTCAGCGATTATTCCTTCAGAATTTTCTAATTCATAGTCAGCTGGTGTCGCACTTACGTATATTGTTTGATTATTAATTAGTTCAAATTCTTTGAATTTTAATGGTCTATTATCCATTGCTGCTGGCAATCTGAAGCCATGATCTACAAGGTTTCTTTTTCTAGATTTATCACCCCCATACATTGCTCTTACTTGAGGTAATGTTACATGACTTTCATCAATAACAGTAATAAAGTTATCTGGAAAATAGTCAAGTAAACAAAATGGCCTGCTATTTGCTACTCTACCATCAAAATACCTCGAGTAATTCTCAATTCCAGAGCAATATCCAAGTTCTTTAATCATTTCTAAATCAAAATGTGTTCTTTCGTCTATTCTTTTTGCTTCAGTTTTCAAACCAATTTCCTTAAAAAAATCAATTTGTAATTTTAAATCATCTTGAATATTAGATATTGCATTATGTATTTTATCTTTTGAAGCTACAAATATACTTGCTGGAAAAATTCTGATTTCATCTAGTGATTCAATTATTTTACTATTTTCAGGATTAAATGCCTCAATATCTTCGATTTCATTTCCAAAAAAAATGATTCTGTAGGCTATATCATTATGAGCAAGAAATACATCTACAGTATCTCCTTTTACTCTAAAATTTCCTCTATTGAATTCAGCAGTTGTTCTACTATATAATGCTGAAACTAATTTTTGAAGAAATTGATCTCTACTAATAATATCTTCTTTCTTAAGATCAATTATTCCATTGTGAAAATCTTCTGGATTTCCAATCCCATAGATACAGCTTACTGAGGAGACTACAATTATATCTTTTCTACCAGAGAGTAATGAAGATGTTGTTTTTAATCTATATTTCTCAATTTCTTCATTAATTGACAAATCTTTTTCAATATATGTTCCAGAACTTGGAATGTATGCTTCTGGCTGATAATAATCATAATATGAAACAAAATATTCTACAGCATTTTCTGGAAAAAATTGTTTGAATTCGCTAAAAAGTTGAGCAGCTAGAGTTTTATTATGACTTAAAACTAATGTAGGTCTATTTACTTCTTGAATCACATTTGCAATAGTAAAAGTTTTTCCAGAACCAGTCACCCCAAGTAGAGTCTGATATTGTTCAGAATCATTTAAACCTTCTACTAATTGCTTTATTGCTGTTGGTTGGTCTCCTGTGGGCTTGAAATCTGATTGAAGTTTAAATTTCATCTATGCTTTATTTAGCATCTGAATTTTTTTATATAAACTAGCTATTTCAGTTTTTGAATTACTTATTTTGTTCTGAGCCTGTAATAATAGTTTCTCTGTTGCATTTCCATGTACAAAGAAGGAAATGTTATTTTCGTATTGAAAAATATCTTTTTTTAATGAATCTATCTTCTTTTTTATTAAATTCTTTTCCTTTAGAATTGCATTTTTATTGTCTCCTATTAAATCTATTTTATTTTGTAATTTAATATTATCTAATTCAATTTTACTCAGACCTATCTTCTCGTACTTTAATTCTAGTGTTTTATAGAACTCATCATTAATAGATTTATCTCTTTTTGTAACTTTTCCTGTATTCTTCCATTCTAATTTGATAACTTCTAATTCCTTAAGTGTATTCTTGGGGCTTTCTGAAAGATTTAATTTTTTTAATTTATCAACAACTTTCTTCTTTTTATTTGATGCTTCTTCTTCAAGTTTCATTACATTCTTAAAATTCTCTTTTCTTGCATTAAAGAAGGTATTACATGCTAATCTAAATCTATTCCATATTTCATTTGATGATGAAGAGTGAGGAAAGTTTTTCCATTCTTCTTGCAATTTCATCAATTCCTTAGCTGTTTTATGCCAATCAGTACTATTCTTTAACTTTTCAGCTTGTTTACAGATTGCTAATTTATTTTCTATAATTTTTTTAGAAATAATTTTTCTGTTTTTATAATGTTCTCTTTTAGCATTATAAAAATTGTCTAAAGATGTTCTTAGATTTTTCCATGAAACTTTGAGATTATCACGATTTAAGTTACCTAATTTTCTCCATTCCTCTTCAAATTCATTACATTTTGTAGTAGCTTTCTCCCAATCTTTATGAGATAAAACTTTAAAGGAATATAGATCATCTATTTTTTTACAGAGCAGATTTTTGTTCTCTAACTTTTGTTGGTTTTGCTGTTTAAGAGTTAAGAAATAATCATTTCTCTTTGTGTTAATTTCTTTAGAAATTGATTGGAATTTCTTCCAAATAATATCTCTTTTTCCTCTTTCAACTGGACCAATATTTTTCCAGTGTTCATGAAGTTCTTGTAGTACTTTATGTGCAATGAAGATAGATGACTCTTTAAGTAATTTCTTTGCTTTTTCAAGAATTTGTATTTTTTCTTCAAAATTTCTTTTGAAATCTAAATCTCTTAAATCTTTATTTAGTTTTATATAGTCATAAAACAACTCTACATGATGTTGATATGATTGCCAAATATTATTATTTTCTGTTATTGGTACATAACCAGTAGAGTTCCATTTTTTTTGAAGTAGTCTAAATTTCTCAAATGTTATTTTTAAAGACTCCTCTTCTTTTGATAATATATCGATGTCTTTAATTATTTGTTTTTTTATTTCTAAATTTTTTTGTTCTTCATTTATTCCCTTTTTTGGAGATAAGTACCCTTCTATTTTTAACGGATTTTCAAAATTAATTGAGATTCTAGCAATTCTA
>NYTT01000042.1 GCA_002683775.1 Flavobacteriales bacterium | reverse complement strand
CTTATCCTAACTACATGATTCAAGTTGGATCTTATGATTCATATTTAGGTAATGGTAATGGATTTGATGGCTGTTGGGGAACCTATCCATTCTTGCCTTCTGGAAATATTATTTCATCTGATATAAACAGTTTTAATGGTCAAGGAATATTAAATGTATATGGTAGAGACTTTAGGCAAGCATGTTATCTTGTTGGGGAAATTACTGATTGTTTTACTAATACACCCATCTCAAATGTAAATATTCAAATTTTGAATACAAATATTTTAGAATTTTCAAATCTCAATGGAGAATATCAAACAGCCGTTGTTGATTCTGGATTATATGAAATTGTTTTTAGCTCAATTGGGTATGAGAATGATACTATTATTATTAATTTAGAACATGGAGTTTTAGATTCATTAAATTTATCTATGTGTCCACCTTGTAGTTCATTAAATCTATCAACCAATAATACTTATGATATATGTTCTGGTGATTCTGTGATAGTTGGATCTAATTCATATTTCTCATCTGGTATATATATAGATACTCTTAATTCAATCTCTGGTTGTGATAGTATAATTACTACGAATCTTACTGTTTCGCCAAGTCATAGTTTTTTTCAGCAAATTAATATTTGTTATGGTAACGTATTTACTATTGCTCAGAACAGTTACAATACCTCTGGTACATATTATGATACTTTAAATAGTGTTAATTTTTGCGATAGTATAGTTATAACTCAGTTAACCGTTGCTCAACCTAGTGCAATTTTAACTTTTAATCCTCCTATGTTAAATATGTTAGCAAACGGAGGAACACCTCCTTATAATTATGAATTAAATGGCCCTGTTGGATTTAATTATTTTATGCAGAATACAAATGGTATTCAATCAGTAAATCCTTCTTTTTCTGGAATATATAATTTTTATGCAATTGATTCTGCTGGATGTACTAGCGATGTTGTAACTTATTCAATAGAAATTCAGACAAATATTGTTGAATACAATGAAAGCCAGCGACCACCTATATTCTTTGATATTTTAGGAAGAAGAGTTGATTTTCTTGAGAAGCTAAAGTATAGACCATAAATTTATCATACAAATTTTAGTAATTATTTTTAAATGTTATTTTTTTGATGTAGTGTTTTGAAACAAATGATAGTTTTATAAGTTCTTTATATAAATAAAGCACTTTTTTACTTTGTTTATTAAAATTCTAGACTATCAATTATTTTGTCTTCTGTATAATTTGGCATAGTCACTTTTAATGTTGGATTTAACTTCATAGCTCTTTCAATGGCAAAATTAGCTTCCTTATTTCTAGCCCAACTTCTTCTTGAAACACCATTGTTGACATCCCATAATAGCATTGATTCCAGTTTTCTCTCAGAGTCATTACTACCATCAATCATCATGCCAAATCCACCATTTATAACTTCTCCCCAACCAACTCCACCACCATTATGTATTGAAACCCATGTTGCTCCTCTAAAACTATCTCCTATAACGTTTTGTATCGCCATATCAGCTGTAAATTGTGAGCCATCATATATATTAGATGTTTCTCTATATGGTGAATCAGTACCAGATACATCGTGATGGTCTCTTCCAAGTATAATTGGAGCGGAAATTATATTATTAGAAATTGCTTTATTGAATTCTCTTGCAATTTCTACTCTTCCTTGTGCATCAGCATATAAAATTCTTGCTTGTGAGCCTACCACTAAATTATTTTTTGATGCAGCTTTAATCCAATTAATATTATCATTCATTTGTGATTTTATTTCATCAGGAGCATTTCTCATTAGCTTTTCTAGAACTTCACAAGCGATTTTATCAGTAATTTCTAAATCTTTTGGGTCATTTGAAGCACAAACCCACCTAAATGGTCCAAATCCATAATCAAAGCACATAGGCCCCATAATATCTTGTACATAAGATGGGTATTTAAAATCTCCACTTTCTTTTAATACATCTGCACCAGCTCTACTACATTCAAGAAGAAATGCATTTCCATAGTCAAAGAAGTACATGCCTCTTTCTGTTAATGTATTTACAGCACTTAAATGTCGAATTAATGTCTCTCTTACTTTTTTCTTAAATATTTCAGGATTTTTATTCATCATTTCATTCGCATCTTCAAAAGATAAATCAACTGGGTAATATCCACCTGCCCATGGATTGTGTAATGATGTTTGATCAGATCCTATCTCAATATTTATCTCTCTTTCTATAATACGCTCTAATAATTCGACAATATTTCCATCATATGCTAATGAAACTGCTTCTTTTTTATTTTTAGCAACTAAAGCTCTATCTAGCAAATTGTCAATATTTTTATATACTTCGTCAACCCATCCCTGTTGATGTCTTTTATAAGTTGCCTTTGGATTAATTTCTGCAACGATACAGACTCCTTTTGCTATAACAGCTGCTTTGGGTTGTGCTCCAGACATTCCCCCTAGTCCTGCAGTAACAAAGATTTTCCCACTTAAATCTATAGCATTTGGATCAATCTTTCTTGCTGCATTTAATAAAGTAATATTTGTTCCATGTACAATACCTTGTGGTCCAATGTACATATATGATCCTGCAGTCATTTGACCATATTGAGTCACTCCAAGTGCATTAAATCTTTCCCAATCATTAGGTTTTGAATAATTAGGAATCATCATACCATTCGTAACAACGACTCTTGGTGCATTTTTATCTGAAGGAAATAGCCCCATAGGATGTCCTGAGTAAATGACAAGAGTTTGTTCGTCAGACATTTCAGAAAGGTATTGCATGCAAAGTAAATATTGTGCCCAATTTTGAAATACAGAGCCATTACCACCATAAGTGATTAATTCCTCTGGATGTTGAGCTATAGCATGGTCTAAGTTATTAGATAGCATTAATTGTATTGCTGCAGCTTGCTTACTCTTGTAAGGAAAATCATCAATGTGTCTTGCTTTTAGTGTATAATTAGGCATAAATCTATACATATAAATTCTACCATATTCTTTTAGTTCTTTAACGAATTCATTGGCTAATTGCTGATGCATTTTCTTTGGAAAATAGCGCAGTGCATTCTTTACAGCTAATTTTTTTTCTTCAATAGTTAATAAATCCTTTCTTTTAGGGGCATGACTAATATTTGGATTTAATTCTCTTTTATTAGGAATCTCATTTGGGATACCATTAATAATTGCTTTTTTAAAATCTGTCATTTTTTTTCTTTTTCTTTTTAAATGGGCAATGTTTACAATTATTGTTACAACATGTACCTCTTTTAAGATGGTATTTTTCTGTGAAAATTATATAACCTTCATTAGAGTAATAGAATTCATCTTTATCAAGCTTGTCTATTTTTGAAAATTCTTTCATACACTTTGCAAAATTACGATATTTGTGGAGATGAAAATACAAACACAAGAAATATCTACTCGCATATTAGATGAGAAAGATGTCCAGTTATTTGTTAAAAGAATTGATCTTACACATGAATTTATATCTGGAAACAAGTGGTATAAGTTAAAGTATAATTTGCTAGAAGCGAAAAGAAATTCATATAATACTCTATTAACTTTTGGAGGCGCATATTCAAATCACATATTAGCAACCTCAGTTTTAGCAAATGAAAATGGTTTTAAAAGTATTGGTATAATAAGAGGAGAGAGGTGCGCTGTTTTAAATCCAACACTTAAATTAGCTGAGGAACATGGAATGCAACTGCATTATGTAAACAGAAAAGAATATCAATCTAAACAGACATCTAAATTTCTTTCAGTATTAAAAAATAAATTTGGTGATTTCTATTTAATACCAGAAGGAGGATCAAACAAATTTGCATTAAAAGGAACAGCAGAGATAATTACTAAAAATGATTCTCAAGATTACATTTGCTGTTCAGTTGGTACTGGTACAACTTTAGCTGGAATTATAAATTCATCTTCTTTTAAGCAGAATATTATTGGATTTCCAGCTATAAAAGGTGTTACTGAGTTAGAAAAAGAAATTAAAAGTATAACAACAAAAAGTAATTGGCAATTAAATAACAATTTTTGTTTTGGAGGTTATGCAAAAACAAATTCATTACTAATAAATTTTATTAATACTTTTAATAAAAATCAATTAATACCACTAGATGCTATATATACTGGAAAAATGATGTTCGGTATTTTAGAGTTAATTGCAAAGGATTATTTTCCAAAAGGAAGTTCTATTCTTGCAATTCATACTGGCGGATTACAAGGTAATAAAGGAATGAACCAAAGATTTGGGTTTAATTTACCATAAAATTAAATTATGCAAAAAATAATTAAAGAATTTGAGTTTAATGGTGCTATAGTTGAGATAATAGAAAATTCATTAGGTTTAATCAACAATACTTATGTCTTAAGAAGTTGTACAGATAAATTTGTACTACAAAAGATAAATACATATGTTTTTAATAACCCTGTTCAATTAATGGAAAACATATATCTAATTACTAATCATATAAATAATCTTGATAAGGTTACTCTTGAAATAATTAAAAACAAACAAGGAGGTCTATTAGTTGAATCAAATGGTGATTTTTGGCGAGCATTTAAATTTATCAAAAGCCAGGTTTATTTAAAGATAGATGATCCAAGTTTGATTTTTGAATGTGCAAAGTGTCTTGCAAACTTTCACAAAAACTTATTAGTATTTCCATTTAAGCAGCTTAATACTGTTATTCCAAATTTTCATAATACTTCTTTTATATTTGATAGATTTAAAGAAATATTATTAAAAACAAGTGAATTTGAAAAGATTAAATGCATATCACAAATTAATTATATATTAAGTAAAGAAAATGATTGTAAGATTATTCATAATCTCATCTTGAAAAAAAAGATTCCTTTAAGAGTATGTCATAACGATCCAAAAATTAGTAATATCTTATTTGATAGCAAAAAGAAAGCAATCTGTTTGATTGATTTAGACACAGTTATGTCAGGAACTATATTATCTGATATTTCAGATGCAATTAGAACTTGTTGCGTCTCTCAATCAGAAGAAGAAAAAGATTTAGATAAGGTTTTTTTTAAGTTTGATTATTTTGAGGTTTTTATTAAATCTTATCTAAGAGTGAATTATGATAGTTTAAATAAAGTTGAACTTAGTAATTTAGTATTTTCTGTTGAGCTGATCTTTTTAGAGCAAGGAATTAGATTTTTGTCTGACTATTTTAATGGAAATAAATATTTTAAAGTTAGACATCAAAAGCACAATCTTTTAAGAGCTAATAATCAACTTAAATTGTCTAAAGAAATAAGAAATAATAGATCTAAGCTTCAAAAAATATTAGATAATATCACTCATAATTTCTAAAGATGAATAATCTCTCCATTTCCCCGCAGTAAAATCTGGAAAAATTATTGATTGACTTTTAGAAGCGACAGATATTTCTGATAAGGGTGTGATGGCACTCCACATTACGCTATCATATACATTTATATCTAGTGGTAGTCCAAGATTTAAGCCTCTTATCATTCTATACATCATTACAAAATCCATCCCACCGTGACCTTGTTTAAAATCGTTGCTGATTTTTTCTAAACTCTTAATGATTGGATGCTTGTATTTATTTTTAAATAAATTATACTCATCTTTATTAAGCCAATCATGACCCCATGACTGCATGTTTTCTTTATCTATATATAGTCTGCTTGGGTATCCATCATGAACAGCTTTTGTTCCAACCACTTTATTTATTCTAGTATATGGTCTTCCTGTGTGAACATCAAATTGTAATAATATTGTTTTTCCTTTTTTTGTTTTAATTAATGTATTATTCATATCACCGCATGAATATGAGCGAATAGGATGATTTTTATTTTTAGCTGCTTTGCTTAAATTTAATTCTCTACTACTCATAGAAGTTAAGTGTGAAAAAGTATCCCCTCTACCAATATTAAGATAAAATGAAATTGGACCTAACCCATGAGTTGTATATAGGTTTCCATTTCGATTAATATGTTCATTTAGTCTCCATTGATTTTGATAATAAGTATTGCTTAATAAAAGGGCTCTTAAATCATGAATGTATGCTCCTTCAGTATGTGTAATATCTCCAAATACTCCTTCTTGAATCATATTTAATATCCATAATTCCTCTTCGTTGTAATTGCAGTTTTCCATCATCATGCAGTGTTTATTTGTACGTTCAGCTGTTTCTATAATTTTCCAGCAATCTTCTAAAGTTGATGCTATCGGAACTTCACATCCAACATGCTTATTGTTTTCCATAGAAAAGATAGCCATCTTAGCATGCAATTTCCAAGGTGTTGCAATAATTATCAAATCGATGTCATCTCTTTGACACATTTTTTTCCAATCATCTTTAGAATCATAAAAAAGTTTGACTTTTTTTGTTTGCCAAGAGGAAATTTTCTCAGAAGCCAAATTAACTTTCTTATAAGATAAATCAGATAGTCCATTTATCTCTGCATGATTATTTCTAATTAAATACTCTAGCATTTCTAACAATGTATTTCCTCTATTGCCAAGTCCTATTATACCAATTCTAACTTTCTCTATTTTACTACATTTAAAGCCAAACATACTTCCATTATTATCTCGTTTAGTTTTGTCAATTAATTCTTGTACAGAATTGTTTTCAGCTTCAATTTTTGATATTGGAAATCCTAGAAATGCACTTGCACCTAAAATAGATTTCATAAATGCTTTTCTCTTCATAATGAGTTATTATTGATTGTTGTTCAAATATATTATTTTCTCTTTAAATTTTAAATAAACAATATATTTAAATTAGCAATAATGAAAATCTATATCTTGTCGTTATTTATTTTTTTAACGCTATTCGCTTACTCGCAGAATAAAACTGAGATTTATATCTCTAAACATAGTCTAACTGCTGTAGAAGAGATGAATAGATTTGGAATACCAGCATCTATAACTTTAGCTCAAGGAATACTTGAGAGTGGTAATGGAGAAAGTAGGCTAGCAAGAGAAGCTAATAATCATTTTGGAATAAAGTGTCATAAAAACTGGAATGGTAAAACTATTTCTGAAGATGACGATGAAAAACAAGAGTGCTTTAGAAGTTATGATAATGTATCCGAATCATATAGAGACCATTCCTTGTTCTTATCTGAAAGAGGAAGATATTCATTTTTATTTGAATATGGCAGAACTGACTACAGAAAATGGGCTAAGGGATTAAAAAAAGCGGGTTATGCAACAAATCCAAATTACAGTAAATTATTAATTGATTTAATTGAAAAATATAATTTAAAAAGGTTTGATAAAAAAAACACTGATACTAAAGAAATATATTTTGCTCATTCTTACGGACTACCTTACCTTTCTAGTCTTGGGCTTTATTATTTCAAGCATAAATCCTTATATTCTTTTGAAATTAACACTTCTTACGTCTTTAGTGATATAAATTTGGGATATAATCATAATTTATTTTCAAATTTTTCACTTGGATCTAATATGGGAGTGATTTATTTGCCTAACGATAATAAAAAGATATATCCACAGCTCTCTCTAGAAATAAATTATAAAAATAAACCATTCTTATTTAGAGTAGGAACTCAGTTTGTTATGTCCGAGATGAACTATGAATTCATTCCATATCTTAGAGTTACTTATTTCTTAAAAAGATAATTAATTAATTAGTTCGTAATTGTACATAAATCCATTCTTGATATTTACAATATTTAACTTATTATTTATTTCTGAAATGTTAAATAATCCATCTGAATCTATTGGAAACCCATCGATGATGTTATTATCTTTTAATATATATAATTTATTTTCGGTACTTACAAATAAATAATCATCATCGATTGAGATATGTTGAATCAAACCTTCAAAAGCTATCTTAATATCATTTGTATTGTTAGATGAAAGATATCTTAATATATTTTGATTTGAAGCGTAGAAGCCCTCTTTGAATGAAATAATCTTACTATTTTCATCCAATAATGCATCCTCAATTAATTTAGAATTTCCATTAACATTACCAATCCATATTTTGTTGTCTGTTGTTAAACTATATAAATTACCAGAATCTGTAATTTTAACTTCACTATTAAATTTAAATAAATCTTTAAAAAGCACTCTATCAGTACCATTTCTAGCTATCAACTTTGTAGTTGTTGTATTATTTGTTGCATGTAATATGTAATCATTATCATTAAGTGTAAAATGTTTAGGACTTTGTTTAACGGCGTCATTAGTTTTAACAAATTTCCATCCTCTTACTTGAGTGCCTTTCTTATCTAAATTGTAAATTTGATTATTATTTCCAACTATAATTATTCTATATTTCTTGTTTTTATTATAATCAAATATTGAATGACCATACTTTGTTTGATTAGGCAATCCAATCGGAAATCCATCAACTAAATTACCATTTCTATCAACTAGATACAATTGATTATTTGTATTAAATAAAGCTTGAAATTTTTTATTATTGTAAAAATCTATAAAATTAATTTCACCAAGTATTTTTTGATTGAGTTGCATATTCCATTGTTCTTCGCCAGTTGCGTTTAGAGCAAATAATTTGTTAGAATTATCTTGAAAAAGAATCATTTTTTGATTTGTAAAATGATTTTTAATAAAAGATGGCTTAAAACTTATTGTAGTATCACTATAAAAATACCATTTTTCTTTTAAGGTTTCTT
>NYTT01000041.1 GCA_002683775.1 Flavobacteriales bacterium | reverse complement strand
CATTAAAATCATGATAATCTCTGTGAATCACCCCTCCACCGGTAAATCCTCCTTCAACAAATGCTACTTCTGAACTGTTTTCTGGATTGGTTATATCAAAAAAATGAGTGCCAGCTGTTGTTCCTATAATTGCAAATTCTTTATCATTCAAAGCTAATCCCCAACATTCATTATAAGTATTGTTATAAGCAAATGAGCCAACTAAATTTGAGTCATTCCAATTGTATAATAATGTTGCCTCTTGTTGTGCAATTATATTATTTGATAATAATGCAAGAGTGATTAAAAACAAGTATTTCTTCATTTTATATTTTTTATTATTTCTTTCATAATCAAAGTTAATTTTGGCTCTGCATTTTCAGCAATCTCTTGTATCTCTTCGTGAGTAACCTTCTTTATTTTACCTTCAACTCCTAAATCAGTAATAACAGACATTGCAAAACATTTGATGCCCATATGATGGGCTACTATTACCTCAGGAGCTGTTGACATACCAACTGTATCACCTCCAATAATTCGCATATGTTTATACTCTGCAGGTGTCTCCAGCGTAGGTCCTGTTAGTGCTATATAAACACCTTTTTGAATCGGTATATTATGGCTGTTTGAAACTTTTTCAGCACTGCTGATTAATTCACTGCAGTAAGCCTCACTCATATCAGGAAATCTAGGCCCTAATTCATCAATGTTTAATCCAATAAGAGGATTAGGAATAAGATTAATATGATCATTTATAATCATTAAATCTCCTACGCTATAATCGGGATTCACACCTCCACTAGCATTTGAAATAAATAGATACTCAATGCCTAAAAGTTTCATTACTCTTACTGGAAAAATAACTCTATCTATGGGGTACCCTTCATAGAAATGAAACCTACCTTTCATTGCAACTACATCTTTTTCGCCTAATTTGCCAAAAAGTAGTTCGCCAGAGTGACCTTCAACTGTTGAGATAGGAAAGTTAGGAATATCTTTATATGAAATTGAATATTCAGTATTTATTTCATTTGCTAAACCGCCAAGTCCAGTTCCCAAAATGATTCCAATCTTTGGTGAACTGTTGATTTTTTCTTTTAAGAAATCCGAAGATTCTTTAATTTTCTTTAACATATTTTAAAATTTGTTTTTCAAATGTTTTTTTATTTGAAAATATTACTTCAATTGGAATAAAATAAACTTTAAGACCCTTAAATTTCATATCAAATTTACGAATTTTTGTTGCATCTTTTTCCGTGGTCAAGATAAGTTTTTTTGTGTTCTTGTCTCTCTTATAAGCTAATAAAATATCATTGATATCTTTAGTGGAGTAATTGTGATGGTCCGGATATTTTACCAGATTTACTTTTCTGTCTAATTTTTTTAAATGCTCTACTAAAAGATTATAATTAACGATTCCTGTAATTAATGTAACACTATAATCTCCTTCATTCTTAAGTTCAGTGTTATCAAAAATACATTTGTATTTACCATATTTTATATAAGATATATAACCAGTTTGATTATTATTTAACTTTAAATTTTTGATAATAGTACTTTTCTGATCTTGGTTAATATTGCAAGGGGTTTTACTTACTATTATTATTTCTGCTCTTTTCGCTTCTTTTTTTGGCTCACGTAATGTTCCTAAAGGTAAAAGATTATCGTTAATATATAAATTTTGATATGTTGAAACAATTATATTTAGTCCAGCTCTTACCCATCTATGCTGAAAACCATCATCCATTAAGATGACCTCTGTTTGTGGATATTTATTTATTATTTTAATTATGCCTTTATGTCTATTGCTGTTGACGGCTACTATACAATCTGGATTACTAATTTTTAATTGCAAGGGCTCGTCACCCGCATCTAATGGATCACTGTTTGTATTTACAAGATAAAAACCTTTTGATAATCTACCATATCCACGACTTAGAATAGCAACATTATAATTTTTTGATAATATTTTTGCAATATAATTTGTGAGTGGAGTTTTTCCATTACCCCCAATTGAAAGATTACCAATACAAATTGTTGGAATACTAATCAATTTAGACTTAAAGATTCCGTAATCAAAAAGAGTATTTCTGCTCGAAATAATCATTGAGTATATGAGTGATAGTATATACAAAATTAACCGCATGCACAAAGATAGGTAAATGTTATAAAAGAGTTTTTGTATTTTTGTAGAATGAAGTTAACAGATATTACTAGTTTTTTAGAGGAGATTGCACCCCTTTCATTGCAAGAGGAATATGATAATAGTGGTTTGATAATTGGAAGTTATAATTTATTAGTGGATGCAGCACTTATAACAATTGATTGCACTGAATTAGTTGTTGATGAAGCAATTCAAAATGGTTGTAATCTTATCATTGCTCATCATCCAATTATTTTTAATCCAATTAAAAAGTTAAATGGTAATGATTATATTCAAAGAACTATAATTAAAGCGCTTAAAAATGATATTGCTATTTATGCAATACATACGAATCTTGACAGCATTAAGAATGGAGTAAGTTCTACTATTTCAAAAAGGTTAGGGCTTCTTGATACAAAAGTATTATGTCAAAAGAATTTATTTTCTAATTTAAATTTTGGATATGGTATCATTGGTAGTCTTGATAGTCCTGTTAATGCTAAAGATTTTTTAATAAGTCTTAAGTCTATTATGAAAACTAGTTGTATTAGACATACTAATTTAACAAAAAAAGAAATAAAAAATGTTGCTGTTTGTGGTGGAAGTGGAAGTGCTTTTTTGTCAAATGCTAAAGAATTAAATGCAGATGTTTACATCTCTTCTGATTTTAAATATCATGAGTTTTTTGATGCTGATGATGATATAATAATTGCAGATATTGGACACTTTGAGAGTGAGCAATTCACAAAGGAATTAATTTATGATTTGCTAACCAAAAATTTTACTAAATTTGCCGTCCGATTATCAAAAGTTAACACTAATCCAATAAATTACTTGTAATGGCTAAAAAAACAAAAAAAACTGTAGCTTCATCTGTAGAAGAACAATTAAAAGCGTTATACCAACTTCAAATTATCGATACTAAGGTTGATAAAATAAGAATTATACGTGGTGAACTTCCATTAGAAATTGAGGATTTAGAAGATTTAGTTGTAGGATTAAATACTAGGCTTGAAAAATTAGAAGCTGAATTAAAATTAATCAATGAGAATATTACAGCTAATAGCAACACCATTTCTTTAGCTAATGATGCTATTGAGAAGTATGAAGAACAACTAAAAAATATTAAAAATAATAGAGAATTTACTTCTTTGACAAAAGAGGTTGAATACCAAAAACTTGAGGTTCAGATTGCTGAAAAGAAAAAAGCTCAAAACGAAGCAAATATTATTCATAAAAATGAAATAATTAGTGCTTGTAAAGAGCAGATCGATGAAAGGCAGGCTGAGCTAACTTTAAAAACTAAAGAGCTTGATGAAATTGTTGCAGAAACTGACAAGGAAGAAAAGGAACTAATGAATGATTCTTCCAAAGCATCTAAAATAATTGATGAACGTTTATTAGTCGGGTACAATAGAATTAGAAGCAAGGTTAAGAATGGTTTAGCAGTAGTTTCAGTTGAAAGAGGTGCATGTGGAGGATGTTTTAGTCAAATCCCACCGCAAAGACATTTAGACATTCAAATGCACAAAAAAGTAACTGTCTGTGAGCATTGCGGTAGAGTAATGGTTGATGTTGGTATTTTAGAAGAACAAGAAAAATAAAATTTAAAAATGTTTTGTAAAAGGGATTTCAGCTAATGGAATCCCTTTTTTGATATTATGAAAAAAATCATATTTCTATTTCTTATGTATAGTCAAATTAGTTTTGCCTCATTTGATTTGAATAGTAATATAAAACGTTCTTACTCTAGTATTATGAATTTAGAGTTTGATGTTGCTAAAAATATATTAGAAAAAGAAAGGAATGTTAATCCTGAAAACGGATTTATTTTGTTGCATGAAAATTACATTGACTTTTTAACAATAATAATAACTGAGGATTTTAATTATTTTGATACTCATAAAACGTATAAATCAGAAAGATTAGCTTCAATTAATAATACTGATAATTTATCTCCATACTTCTTGTACTCTAAAGCTGAGATTAATTTACAATGGGCTTTTGCTAGATTGAAGTTTGGGCAATATGCTAAGGCATCTATCGAGATATTAAATGCATATAGAATGCTGGAAGAAAATAAAATTTTGTTTCCAGAATTTAATTTAAATAATAAAGGTCTTGGTTTACTACATACACTTTTAGGCGCAATTCCTGATGAATTCTCATGGATATTAAACATGACTAATCTAAATGGTGATATTGCTTTAGGAATACAAGAACTAAACTTAGTACTTAATGATACTAATTTATTGATGTATGAACAAGAGACATTGTTTATTATATCATTTCTAAGAATGAACTTAGATAAAGATAAATCTGCATATATAATGTATTTACATAGGATAGGTGACAGATATAAAGAAAATATATTATTAAACTTTACTGCAGCAAGGTTGTCTTACACTTTAGGTCAAAATGATAAGTGTATAAAGATATTGTCTGATAGACCAAGTAGCTTAAGTAAGCTTAATTTTTATTATCTCGATGATTTGCAAGCCATGGCTTACATGTATAAGTTAGATTTACATAGTGCTAAGAAAAAATTCAGATATTTTTTAACTAATTACAATGGGAATAACTATGTAAAATCAGCTTATCATAAACTGGCCGTAATATCATTTTTACAGAATAATCAAGAGGAGACTTCTAATAATTTAAATAATGTTGTTGTTAAAGGAACCCTTTATATAGATGAGGATAAAGTGTCATTTAAGGATGCTCAAGAAAATAAACTTAGCCATCCGTTCCTTATAAAATCTCGGTTACTTTATGATGGAGGTTATTATTATCAATCCCTTTCTGAAATAAAGCAATTTATCAAGTTATTAGATCTTTCATCTTTAGATATGCAAGCTGAATACTGGTACAGATTAGCTAGAATCTATTCAAAATTAGATTATGATCAAAAAGATATTTTTGATTCATATAATATGTCTTTAGAAAAAGGAGTTAACTCCAAGAGGTACTATGCTCCAATGTCAGCTCTTCAAATTGCTTTGATTTATGAGGATCAAAATAATTTAAGTAAGGCTAAACACTATTTTAAAAGTTGCATTTCAATGTCAGGATTTGATTATCAAAGAGGGATTCATCAAAAAGCAAAAGCTGGATTAAATAGGATTTCAAATTAGCTAGTACCTAAAGCCTAACGTAAACAATATGTTATGATTTGTACTTATTATTTTTATTGGATCAATCAAATCATCACTATATAACTGATGTTGATTTTCTTCTTGTGATAGAACATAAGCTATATCAAAAAAATAGCTACCATAGTTAAGTCCCATCCCATAACTAAAGTTTTCTCTAGAGAAATCAGTATCTTTTAATGAACTACCAAAGTTTGCATATCCTGCTCTAAAAACAAATGGATTAAATGTTATTTCAGCACCTAGTTTTATATTTTCAGTATTTTGATAGATATTTTTAATAATTTCATTTTCTTCTTCAAAACCATTAGTAAAGTACTCATTTTTTGAATAATCAATGACTTCGTATTCTGCTGAAACAATAATATTTTTATTAATAATAGTAGATGCACTTAGTGATGCTTTTAGTGGTGTAATTAAGTTAAATTTAAATGGATTAAAGTAGCCCATAGAGTAATCAAGTATACTATCTTTAAAGAATGTCATTAATGATGTGTTGTAGTCTTCCTCAATACTAAAATAAGTTGGTGTATGAATTGATCCACCTATTTTGATGTTTTCTGCTAATCTGTAGATTGCACCGATTTTTAAATTATAGCCAGTTCCATATGTACTTATTTCTTCGTTAAGAACCATTCTCCTTAAGTTATTTGAAGTGTCAGAAAGTTCTTCTTCAGAATATTCAGAATATTCATAGTAATCTAGTGTCGGTATTCCAATTGTAGCTCCAATGTATAATTTTTCTTTATACGACCCTCCAATAGAAAGAATAAATTCATTTAAACTTCCAGAGCTTCTTATTTTCTTTTGTTGGTATTTTGAGTTTAATGAAAAATTTGATGAATATTCTCCGTCAATTAGATTATTATTTGAGTCAAATACTGGGTCAATGAGGTAAGTATTCCATGCCATTTGTGAATAGGCATTTCCATTACCATTAGTTAATTCACCAGTTAGTGTCCCATTTGTTAGGTCTATAATTTTATCAACAATGGAATTACTATTATTTATACCTTCAATATTAATATTACTGTTGTATTCAGCTAATTTATTCCATCCTAACCCAAAATTCACTCTTCTCCAATCAGATTTATTTTTAGGAACCGAAAAAACTATACCGATATTCTCAACTGAAAATTGTGATTTATAAGTAAGTAGATTATTTTGGTTGTAGTATGATTTATTTGTATTTAAACTTAATGAAGGCGTAAAGGTGAACTCTGAAATTTGATACATTCCGATTCCAGCTGGGTTTGAACTAAGAGCAGAGAACTCTCCACCTAAAGATCCAAATGCACCTGCCATTGCTGCATGTCTTGCAGTACCGAGATGGTTTTGTGTTGAGTATCTAAGTGCATCAATTTCATTTTGCGCATTTGATATTATTGTTGTTGT
>NYTT01000040.1 GCA_002683775.1 Flavobacteriales bacterium | reverse complement strand
TACTTAATGAATTTTTGTAATCCAATCATGAGAATCAAAGGCTTCTCCCTTTTGAATTGACTGTAATTTACTTTTTAATCTTGAAGAAATTGAATCATTATTATTTGTAAAACTCATCTTTTCACTTCTAAAAGTTATTGATCTAATTGGACTAATTCCAACAGCTGTTCCTGAACCAAAAACTTCTGTAAATTTATTGTTATTATAGGCCTCAAATAGTTCTTTTACAGATACCTTTCTCTCTTGAACATCAATTCCCATATCTTTTGCTAAGGCAATAACACTCTTTCTTGTAATTCCATCTAATATACTATCAGACAATTGTGGAGTCACTAACTCATCTCCAATGCGAAACCATATATTCATGGTACCACATTCTTCTATATATTTATGTTCAATAGAATCTGTCCAGACTACTTGTTGAAATCCCTTTTTGTTTGCCTGTCGTGTTGGGTAAAATGAAGCAGCATAGTTACCAGCAGCCTTAGCAAATCCTACACCGCCTTGCGGTGCTCTAGTATACTTTTCTTCAACTAAAAGGTTAATATCTCCTGAATAGTATCTAGTGGAAGGAGAAGTTATAATAATAAATGTAAATTCTTGCGCAGTAGAAGCTTTAACACCATCTTCAGATGCATAAACAAAAGGTCTGATATATAAAGAATACCCATCATCTTTCTTACACCATTCATTATCAAGTGATATTAACTTCTCTAAGCCATTTATGAATATATCTTTAGGAATTTGAGGTATAGACAGACGAACAGCAGATTTATTTAATCTTATAAAATTATCATCTTTTCTAAAAAGTAAAAGTTCATTATTAGAATTCTTAAAAGCCTTCATACCTTCAAATATTGATTGACCATAATGCAAAACTTTTGCGCCAGGATTCATCTCAATAGGTCCATATGGAATGATTTTTGGTTCAACCCACTTTCCATCTTTATACTTGCAAATAAACATATGATCAGAAAAAACTGTTCCAAAAGGTAAATTAGAAAAATTTACTTCTTTTAATCTTGATTTATTTGTTTTTATTATCTGCATAAATTAAATATGAATCAAAAAATAGGTTAAACTGAAAAACTTTGCAAAAATAATTAATTTTATTAGAGATTTTTTATATATTCTATTTTTTTCTAATCATCAGATATAAAAAGTAAATCAAGTTATATTTGTAAAAAATATCTAATTGAATAAAATAGTAATTACAAACGATGGATCTCACAGTATCTTTAATGATAAGATAAATGAATGTTATCATTCAAAACATGGAGCAATAGTTGAAGCTGAACATGTTTTTATTAGGAATGGCTTTTCAAGAAGTATAAAAAAAGATCTCTCCATTTTAGAGATTGGCATGGGGACGGGACTAAATACTCTACTCACTAAACAAAAAGCAAATATTAAAAAAGTAAATGTTAGTTATCATGCAATTGAGCTCTACCCTATTAAAAAAAATGTCTTTTCTAAACTAAACTTTACAGATTTGATAGGAATGCATCAACAAGAGTTATTAGATATCCACATTTGTGATTGGGGTAAACACAATATAATTGATAAATATTTCAATCTTAGAAAAGATTGTATTGATTTAGAAAGTTTTACTACAAACACAAAATTTGACATCATTTACTTTGATGCTTTTTCACCTGAGAAGCAACCCGAACTGTGGAGTGAGCAAATATTTAGAAAAATGTTTGATTTATTAGAAGATGACGGCTTCCTTGTCACCTACTGTGCAAAAGGTACAGTAAAAAGGACAATGAAAAAAGTAGGGTTTGACATCGAGGTTTTAGACGGCCCACCTGGCAAGAGACAAATGACAAAAGCAAATAAAACTAGTTAAATATAGCTTCTAATACTAATTTAAATCCTCTGTATGCACAATAGAAAACCAGTGGAAGAAGTAAAAGACCTAATATTAAAATTGTATAGTCATCTTGTTTATTTACATTATTAAAACCAATAAATATAGAAAAAGCAGATATCATAATACTCATTGAAAAACCTGACAGCCAAATTCCGCCTTTAATTAACTTATCTTTATCCATTATAATTTATTACTGCATCTCTCACTGAACCATGCTTTTTTAATAGTAAACAAGCAGTATCATAATCAACACCTATTTCATGCATTAACATCTCGACACCTCTATTTATTAATTTCTTATTTGACAACTGCATATCAATCATCTTATTACCCTTTACTCTGCCAAGCAATATCATTACAGAAGTTGAAATCATATTTAATATCATTTTCTGTGCAGTTCCAGATTTCATTCTTGTACTTCCTGTAACAAATTCTGGACCAACAACAACTTCAATTGGATAATCTGACACTTCTGCCACAGATGAATTAACATTACAAACTATGCAAGAAGTAGTAATATTTTCAGTCTGACATTTTTTTAATGCACCTATAACGTATGGTGTTGAACCTGAAGCAGCTATTCCAAGTACAATATCATTTGAGTTAATCCTATATTCTTGCAAGTCTTTCCATCCTAAATCAAAATTATCTTCTGCAAATTCAACAGCCTTGCGAATAGCCTTATCTCCTCCCGCCATTATTCCTATAACCATATTGTGATTAACTCCAAAAGTAGGAGGACATTCTGAAGCGTCAATTATTCCAAGTCTTCCAGATGTACCTGCACCAATGTAAAATAAACGCCCACCCAACTTCATGTTTTCTACTATTACTTTAACTAGTTTTTGAATCTGAGGAATTTGCTTATTTACAGAATTAGCGACAGTTTTATCTTCAAGATTTATATTGGATAATAAGTCTGATAGACTCATTTTTTCCAATTCGTCATAATTAGAATCAGATTCCGTAATTCTTTTCATCTAGTAAAGAGATGGAAATTTGGATGGATTAAATTCATGCATCATTAAATAAACTTTTTCAAATATATCTTCTGCTGATGGTTTAGTGAAATAATCTCCATCCTTTCCATATGGAGGTCTATGTTCCTTTGCAGCTAAAGTTTGCGGCTCTGAATCTAAAAAATTATATGCATTTTGCTCTTCAATGATTTTTTGCATTATATAAGCTGATGCTCCACCAGGAACATCTTCATCAATTACTAATAATCTATTTGTTTTCTTAACACTTTTAGCAATATCATGGGATAAATCAAAAGGAACAAGCGTCTGAGTATCTATTACCTCACATGAGATTCCAGCATTTTCTAATTTATTTGCTGCATCCATAACTACTCGCCATGTACTTCCATATGTTACTAATGTAATATCACTTCCATTTTTAGTAGTTTCAACTTTTCCAAGTGGCACTCTAAATTCACCAATATTATTTGGCAATTTCTCTTTGATTCTATAACCATTAAGACATTCGATAACCATAGCTGGATCGTTTGATTGCATTAATGTATTGTAAAATCCAGCAGCTCTAGTCATATCTCTTGGTACACACAAATACATTCCTCTAGTCCCGTTTAATAACATACCCATTGGAGAGCCTGAATGCCATATACCTTCTAATCTGTGACCTCTAGTTCTAATAATTAAAGGTGTTAACTGTCCCCCATGAGTCCTGTAGAATAAAGAGGATATATCATCAACCATTGGTTGGAAACCATAGATAACATAATCTAGATATTGCATTTCTGCAATTGGTTTTAAACCTCTTAAAGATAAGCCAATTCCCTGACCAATGATTGTCGCCTCTCTTATTCCTGTATCAGAAACTCTGATATCCCCAAATTTATCTTGTAATCCTTCACATCCTTGATTTACACCACCAATCTTTCCAACATCTTCTCCAAAAATCATTGCTTCTGGAATTGCATTGAACATATGATGAAAATTATCTCTTAAAATAATTCTTGCATCAACAAGTTCAGCATTTTGGTCATATTCTGGTTTTACTTCATTAACTTTTAGTGCAGAAGTATTTGTTTCATTATATAGTTTGGTATTATATCTATTATGATTTTCAGAGTTAATTCTATTTATAAATCTTCTTAAGTTATGTTTTTCTGAAGAATCTACTGTAGCTAACATACCTAATAAAGTTCTTGCTTTACTTAGAAAATCTCTTCTGAATATTCCAAACATTGCTGTTTGATTAAGTTCAGTAATCCATTCAGCAATTTCTTTGATATCGTGTTGAGCAGCTATTGAATTAAAAATACCTTGTAATTCTTTCCATTCTTCCTTAATTGGAGCTTGGTACTCTAACCACGCTTCTTTCTTTTGTTTCTTAACTGAGTTGATTGAATCTTTGTCAATTTGTTCTAATTCATCTAAGCTAGCAATACCAGTTTCTAAAATCCATTCTTTGAATTTTTTGATACAATCAAAATCTTTTTCAAATTGTAATCTCTCTTTATTTTTATATCTCTCATGAGAACCAGAAGTAGAGTGACCTGTAGGCTGAGTCATTTCAACTACATGAATAATTGATGGTATATGTTTATCTCTAGCTAATTTTTCAGCTGTTTCGTATGCATTTACTAAAGATGGATAATCCCAACCATTAACCTTAACAATCTCAAAACCCTTTCCTTTGTCATTATTTTGAAATCCAGATAAGACTTCAGATACGTCAGATTTAGTCATTTGCACATCATTTGCAACTGAAATACCATAACCGTCATCCCAAATAGAAATTATTGCTGGTACTTGTAATACCCCAATTGCATTTACTGCTTCCCAAAAATGTCCCTCAGCACAAGAAGAATTACCAATTGTTGCAAAAGCAATTTCGCTTCCATTGTTGGTAAAGCCTGTATTTTTCTTTGCTAGTTCAGGGATTTGTCTATAAACTTGTGATGCTTGAGCAAGTCCAACTAATCTTGGAAACTGAGATGCTAAACAAGCCATATCAGAAGTTGAATTTTTTTGTTCCATTAAATTTCTCCAACTACCGTCATCATTTAAAAATCTAGTGCCAAAATGATTCATCATTTGTCTAGAACCAGAACTTGGTTCCCTGTCTAATTCAGGGTCACCATATAGTGCTGAAAACATTTGTTTTGGTGAGTATTGACCAATTGCAGTCATTAATGCTTGATCCCTGTAATAGCCCGCACGAAAATCACCATTTTTAAAAACTTTTGATAAAGCAATTTGTGCTAATTCTTTACCATCACCAAAAATACCGAAGCTACCTTTACCAGATAATACATCTCTTCTTCCTTGTGCTCCGCTTTCTCTAACTTCAGAAGCTAATTTGTAATCAGATAATATTGTTTCTTTAAATTGATCTTTAGAAATCTTATTTTTACTTTTATTTGATGTTGTTCCCATTCTTTAATTTTTAAAATCCGGATTGCAAAATTAGTTAATTTTTATGATTTTTTACTAATTTATAGGAATTGAAAAATAAAAAAAATATTTTTCTGTAATTTTAGCAATAAATTTACAAAAGATTTCTATTTTTGCAGCCCCTCAATAATGAGGATTAATCACAGAGATGGTTTAACCAAATTAAAAGAAATGGCAACAAGAATAAGATTATCAAGACACGGTAGAAGAAAACAAGCTTTTTACCATATAGTAGTAGCTGACACTAAAGCTCCAAGAGATGGGAAATTTATTGAAAAGTTAGGAATATACAATCCTAACACTAACCCTGCCACTGTAGATATTAATTTTGATAGTGCAGTTAACTGGCTCTTGAAAGGTGCTCAACCATCAGATACTGCTAGAGCAATCTTATCATACAAAGGTATAATGATGAAAAAACACCTTATGGTAGGTGTTTCTAAAGGAGCCTTTAATGAAGAAGAAGCCGAAAAAAGATTTTCTGCATGGATGGAAAACAAAGAAGGTCAGGTAGCAAGCAAAAAAGATACAATCGCAAAAGAGATATTAGCAAAAGAAAAAGCATTACTTGCAGCTGAAAAAGCTAAAAATGATGAGAGAGCTGCAAACATAGCGCTTCAGAAATCTGAATTAATTGCTGAAGAAGCTCCTGCTAAGGAAGAAGCTCCTGCTAAGGAAGAAACTCCTGCTAAAGAAGAAACTCCTGCTAAAGAAGAAGCTCCTGCTAAGGAAGAAGCTCCTGCTAAGGAAGAAGCTCCTG
>NYTT01000039.1 GCA_002683775.1 Flavobacteriales bacterium | reverse complement strand
CCTTTGCTTTTAGTTTGTATATTAATTTTGCCTAATAACTTTTCTACAGCAGCACTAGTCTTTATTAATGGAATAGTTTTAATGTTTATAGCTAAGATAAAGATTAATTTGATTGCAAAAGTTTTAGGTTATTCTTTTTTGTTGGCGATTCTAATTTATGGGTCAGCAAAATTTACAACTTTTGGAACGAAAATATTTCCAAGGTCAGCTACTTGGGTCAGTAGAATTGATAGTTATTTCATTAGTGATAGTACTGAAAGGATGGATAAAGATTATCAACAAACACAAGCTCTAGTTGCAATACAAAATGGCTCTTTTTTTGGGCTAGGTCCTGGAAAAAGTACCCAAAGAAATATTTTACCGTATTCAGAATCAGATTTTATATATGCAATAATTATAGAAGAGTATGGCTTAGTAGGTGGAGGTGTGATATTATTATCTTACTTAATATTGCTTTTTAGATCTATTAGGATTTCGTTAACAACTAAAAGTATATTTGGTAGCTTAATTGTTGTCTCATTGATGTTTTCTTTAGTTTTTCAAGCTATTGTAAATATGCTTGTTTCGATTGGAGTATTTCCTGTTACAGGGCAGACTCTACCTTTGATTAGTATGGGAGGCACATCTTTAGTCTTTACTTTTATTTCTTTAGGTGTAATGTTAAGTGTTAGTAGAACTTCTATAAAAGGTGAATATGAAGCTTAAAATTATTATTAGTGGTGGTGGTACTGGAGGGCATGTATTTCCTGCTATAGCAATAGCTAAATCAATAGAAAAAAGCGTATTAGATGTTGAATTCTTATTTGTTGGCGCAAATGATAGAATGGAAATGCAAAAAGTTCCAGCCGAAGGTTATAGAATTATTGGTCTTTGGATAAGTGGAATTCAAAGAAGTTTTAGTAAAAGAAACATTCTATTTCCTTTTAAAGTTCTTCACAGTATCATTAAAGCAAAAAATATAGTAAAAGAATTTAAGCCAGATCTAGCTATTGGAACAGGTGGTTATGCTAGTGCACCTTTATTATATGTTGCTGCAAAAAAGGGGATTCCAACTTTAATTCAAGAACAAAATTCCTATCCAGGAATAACTAATAAGATCTTGAGTAAATATGTGCAGAAAATATGTGTTGCATACGATGGCATGGATCGATTCTTTCCTACAAAAAAAATTATTTATACTGGAAATCCAATAAGGAGTGAAATATTAGGTTTTTACTCTAAAAAAGTGACAGCTAGCAAGCAGTTTAAAATTGATGTATCTAAGCCTACAATTTTAGTTATTGGAGGGAGCTTAGGTGCATTATCTATAAATAATGCAATAGCAAATAATATACAATTAATAATGAACTTAGGCGTAAATTTAATTTGGCAGACAGGGACCGCGTTTAAAATAAGATCTGAAGAATGTCTATTAGGTATTAATTCAGATAAAGTTAGTGTACATACTTTTATAAAAAAAATGGATCATGCTTATGCAGTTTCTGATATAATAATTTCTAGAGCAGGTGCTATCGCGATTTCAGAACTTTGTTGTATTGGAAAGCCTGCTATATTAATACCGTCCCCAAATGTTTCTGAAAATCATCAATATAAAAATGCACAATCACTAGTTAATAAGAATGCTGCTCTTCTTGTAGAGGATTCACATGCAAATAGTAAACTTGTATGTACGCTTAAAGATTTATTAAGTAATGAGGGTCTTATGGAGTCTTTAAGTAGAAATATTAAAAAAATTGCTGTAACAAATGCAGCTGATAAAATTGCAAAAATTGCATTAGGATTAGTCAAATGAACGTAGATCTATATAAGAATATTTTTTTTGTTGGTATTGGCGGTATTGGAATGAGTGCTCTAGCTCGATATTTTAGTAAAAAGAATAAATCTGTATATGGGTATGACAAGACTAAATCTGATTTATGCATGCAACTTGAAAATGAAGGGATTGATATTATCTATAATGATAATGCCAGTAATATTCTTAAGGAGATATACCAATCAGATACTAAAGAAACATTAATTATATATACTCCTGCGATAGCTTCAGATAATAAAATTTTACAATTTTTTAATGACAGATCTTTTGATATAATTAAAAGATCTGAGGCTTTGGGGTATATCTCTAAAGATACATACACTGTAGCTATTGCAGGAACACATGGGAAAACTACCACATCTACCATGTTAGCACATATTCTAGAGGCATCGGGGAATAATCCAACTGCTTTTCTAGGTGGGATTAGTCATAATTACAAGACAAATTTTTTATTTTCTGAATCTAGTAATATATTAATAGTAGAGGCTGATGAATTTGACAGATCTTTCCTACATCTTCATGCTAATATTGCAATTATAACATCTATTGATGTCGATCATTTGGATGTTTATAAAGATAAAAATGATTTGTTATTGGCATTCAATCAATTCATAGCTCAGATAAAGAAAAATGGGTTTTTATTAATTGAAGACTCAGTTAAGCATGAAATAGAGCCAAATAAACGGATAAATATTGCCAGTTATTCTACAAGTTCTATTTGTGACTATTATTCAGAAAATATTAGCTGTAATAATAGTAAGATGATTTTTGATATGAAGTTTTGCAAAAATAAGTTTATTAATAATTTTGAAAGTTCAATTACAAATATTGAGCTAAATATGCCAGGTAAACATAATGTAAGTAACGCGATGTCTGCAATAATTGTTTCATCATACTTAGGAGTAGATAAAAGTAATATCAAAAAAGCTATAAAAACTTTTAACGGAGTGTATAGAAGATTTGATATACATATTGATAATAAAAAACTAGTTTACATAGATGATTATGCTCATCATCCTGAGGAGGTTTTAGCTACAATTAACACTACAAAGAAAATGTATCCATCAAGAAAAATTACGGTTGTTTTTCAGCCACATTTATTTAGTAGAACAAAAGATTTTGCAAATGAGTTTTCAGTTTCTCTTAGAGATGCTGATGATCTAGTTTTGTTAGATATTTTTCCGGCAAGAGAAAATCCAATTGAAGGGATCGACTCATATATGCTGTTAAATTTATGTACAAATAATGAAAAAGAAGTATGTCCTAAAGATTCTTTAATTCCATTACTTAAAAATAAAAAAATTGACATATTACTAACATTAGGCGCAGGTGATGTTAGTACTTTAGTACAACCAATAAAACATATGTTGAACTAATGAATAAAGGAATTACATTTCTTACCAATTTAATACTAATTGTGATTTTAATAGGATTAACTTCTGTGACAAACGACAGGCAAAGTGTTCAAGAAAATAGATTAAAAGAAATTAAAATTATAAAATCGAATAATAATTTTGTGAATAGATCTCAACTTTTAGATTTTCTTGAGTTTAATAACATTCAGCTTGATATGCTTATTTCTGATTCATATAGTAATTACAAATTAGAAAAGTTAGTTGAATCTCATCCAGCTATAAAAAATGTTGACGTCTTTTCAAATCAAAAAGGTGAAATTAAGATTAGAGTTCAACAAAAAAAAGCTATTGCAAGAGTGAAAAGCAGTACTGATGATTATTTCTTAGATGAATATGGGCTTGAGATGTTGAAACCTGATAATTGTACTCAGCAACTGATAGTTTTTACTGGAGATATTTCAAATAATGATCATAAGGAGATATTTTCTTTAATTAATACTATTAAACTTTCAGAGTTTTGGAGTGCTCAAATAACTCAAGTTCATTTTGAAGATGATGATGTCATTTTAATCCCTAGAGTTGGTAATCAGAAGATAAAAGTAGGTAATCTTAGAAATATCTACGAAAAACTTGATAAACTATATCACTTTTATAAAGTTGTTATACCAACTAAGGGATGGGAATTTTACAAGGAAATTAATTTAAAATATAATAATCAAATTGTTTGTACAAAAAAATAAATAAAATGGAAGATAGTTTGAAATATTTACCAGAAGGATCTTACATGGTTGGACTTGATATAGGTACAACAAAAATATCTGTAATGATAGGCAAAAAAAATCAGTATGGTAAACTAGAAATTCTTGGATCAGGTCGAGCAATCTCAATTGGAGTTACAAGAGGAATTGTTTCTAATATTGATAAAACAGTTTCATCAATAATGTCAGCTATCATTGAAGCAAAGCAAAAATCAGGAGTAGATTTTAAAGATGTTTTTGTTGGGATAGCAGGACAACATATTAAAAGCCTTCAGCACAGAGGACAGATTGTTAGAGATAATGTAGATGTTGAAATTGTTAAAGCAGATATCGACAAATTAAAATCCAATATGTTTAAACTTATTACAATACCTGGTGAAGAGGTTATTCATGTTATCCCGCAAGAATATACTGTTGACGGTGAAGACGGTATTGAAGATCCTATTGGAATGGCAGGCGTAAAACTTGAGGCAAATTTTCATGTAATTACAGCTCAAGTAGGTGCTGTTAGAAATATCATGAAGTGTGTAGAAAAATCTGGTCTAACTCCAGTTGATTTAGTTTTGGAGCCGTTTGCATCTGCTCTTGCAACTCTAGATGCTGATGAGTTGCGTGAGGGAGTTGCACTTGTTGATATAGGAGGAGGAACAACTGATGTAGCAATTTTTTTAGGAAATATTATTAGGCATACAGCAGTTATACCATTTGGAGGAAATGTAATTACTAAAGATATTAAAAGTGGATTGGAAATTTTAGAAAATCAAGCAGAACTTCTTAAAACAAAATTTGGCTCAGCTATGTATACAGATGATCAAGAGAATGTGATGGTTTCTATCCCAGGTTTAAGAGGACGTCCATCTAAAGAGATAGCTATTAGGAATTTATCTGAAATAATAGGTGCTAGATACAAAGAAATCATAGATTTAGTATATCATGAAATTAAAGCTTCAGGTTATGAAAGTAAATTGATGACAGGAATAGTTCTTACAGGTGGCGGATCTTTGATAAAGAACTTAAAGCAGCTTGTTGCTTACGTTTCAGGAAAAGAAACTCGCATTGGATATCCAAATGAACATCTTGGATCTGATTCTAAAGATTTGGTAGTTAGTCCTATGTATTCAACAGGTGTTGGACTAGTTCTAAAAGGATTTGAATATCTGGATCAGAATCCGGAAAAGTTTAAATCATTAGTAACAACTAAGGATAATTCTAATTTAGAAGATAAAAGTGAGCTATCATTACTTGATAGGATTGGTGGTTGGTTCACAGATGAAAATGTAAATTAAAAAATAAATTAAAAAATAAATTAAAAACCATAATTATGAATTCAACAGAATCAGGAATAGATTTCCAAATGCCAAAAAATCAATCCTCACAAATTAAGGTAATGGGTATTGGAGGAGGAGGTAGTAATGCTGTAAATTATATGTTTGAACATGGAATAAAGGGAGTTGATTTTGTCATATGTAATACAGATGCTCAGGCACTAGAAGCTAGTCCTGTTCCAAATAAGATTCAGCTTGGTATTGATTTGACAGAAGGTTTAGGGGCAGGTTCAAATCCAGATGTAGGTAGGGGGGCTGCTGAGGAAAGTGCAGAAAGAATAACTGAGCTCTTAGATGCAAATACTAAGATGTTATTTATTACAGCTGGAATGGGAGGAGGAACAGGAACTGGTGCAGCTCCTGTAATTGCAGAAATTGCTAAGGATAAAGGTATATTAACAGTTGGAGTTGTTACAATTCCTTTTTCAACTGAAGGAGGTAATAGAAGACAATATGCTGAAGAGGGGATTGATCAATTGAAAAATTATGTAGATACACTATTAGTAATAAATAATGAAAAACTTATTGAAGTATATGGTGATTTAACATTTACTTCTGCATTTGCAAAAGCTAATGAGGTCTTAAATACTGCTACAAAAGGAATAGCTGAAGTTATATCTCAACATTTATTAGTTAACATTGATTTAAATGATGCTAGAAAAGTTTTAGAGAATAGTGGTACAGCAGTTATGGGACAGGCTAAAGTTGAAGGAGAGAATAGGGCAATAGAAGCTGTTATTGAAGCCTTAGACTCACCACTATTAAATGATAATGATATTACAGGTGCTCAGCAAGTATTGTTGAAGATTGTAACAGGTGATGGTGAAGGAGAGATAAAAATGTCAGAGTTATCTAAAATTAAAAATAAGATTCAAGAAGCCGCTGGTAGAGATGTTAATATTATTGAAGGAATAGGAATAGATACTGATTTAGGAATGTCGATAAGTGTTACTGTCATTGCGACAGGTTTTGAAAAACGAAAAAAACCAAAAACTCCAACTACTATTAGCTTAAATTCTGTGGAATCTAATACTATAACTGATAATATTGATGTAGGAATTGAGTCACAAAACGTGTCAAATCACATACAACAGACACTATATTTAGATGATGAGATAAATGATGAAGTTGATAACATTCAATCTAAAAAAAAGTTAGATAAAGTTAAATCAATTGACAAAACTGAAGCTGATTCAGTTTCTGAAAAGATTATTTTTAATCTTAATGACGTATCAGATAATAATAAGCAATTAGATGAAACTGCTGAAGAAGTAATAGAATCTATTATTTTAGAAAAAAAACCTGATATAACAGGATCAAAGATTGTATTAGATTTAGATGAAGAAATAAAAGAGGAGTCAACATTAAATACATTTGAGGGCGCGAAATTAAATACGGATGCACTGAAAATTGAATCAAGAGAGAGAGAATCTAGATTAAGAAGTATTTCAATGCAATTGCGCACTCCTTCTGGTCTAACTTCACTTGAAGATATTCCTGCATATAAACGTAATAATATAGATATTAGTGAAATACCTCACTCTTCTGAAAGCGAAGTGTCATCCTTTACTCTAACAAATGGTGAAAATAATATCACAGAGTTAAAACAGAATAACACTTTTTTACATGACAATGTAGATTAATAATTATTCACTTGCTATGCTAAGCATAGTTATCCATTTGTGTTAATATACTTTTGTAAATAAGTTTTACAATGTATAATAAATAAGTTAATAGCAAATGACTAAATCTACTCAGATTTTATTTAAAAAAGATAATGATGGTTTTACCAAAGAATTAAATTCAACGGTTAAATTAAATTTGTCAAAAGGAGAACTTAATAGAGCAGTTTTTTTACTTTGGATAAAGCTGTTCTTTTATTTATTATTTTTCTTTATCTCTATTTATGTGTTATACTTAAATCCATACAGTGATAATTTCTTATACTTATTACTTAATTATACTTTAATTGGAACTAGTGGCGTATTGCTAGCTTTTAATTCAGCCCACGATGCCTGTCATCAAACTTTTTCCAAAAAAAAATGGTTAAATGATTTTATCTTTTTTTTTACGTTTAATATGCAAGGAACAAGCGCTAGATTATGGAAGATTCGACATTTAGCATCACATCATTTATTCTCAAATGTAGATGGATGTGATGCAGATGTTGATGATAATCCACTAATTAGATTTTCACCTAATCACAAAAAGAAAAAGTTCATGAAGTATCAACATCTTTATTCACCTTTTTTATATTCTTTATATTTTATTGTTTGGATCTTTGCTAAAGATTTTGTTTACTTGAGTAAAAAGAATCTTGCAAATTTGAAAAATCAGAATTATCCGTTTTGGTACACAATTGAACTTATTTTATTAAAAATCTTTTATGTAGCATATATTATTATTATCCCATATCTCATACTTGAATTTACATTTTCACAGATTTTATTTAGCTACTTACTAATGATGGTAGTTGCATCTAATATCTTTATTTACACTTTAGTGACAACTCATTTTACAGAAGAGACTGAATTTCCAACACCTAATAATAATGGAGAACTTCCCTACCACTTTGCTGAACATCAGTTAAAGGTTTCTATGGATTATCATCCTACACATCCGATTGCTTCTTTCTTGTTTGGAGGCTTTAACTCTCATGCTGCCCATCATTTATTTCCAACACTACCACATACTATATATCCTAAGATCACACCAATAATTGTTGAGAAGGCTAAAAAGTATAATTACACATATAATGTATTAAGTCTTCTTAATGCTATTAAATCTCACTTTAGATATTTGAAAAAACATGGAAAATAAAATACTATTTATTGATTATTAATATTTTAATAATAAAGATTCTTACAATAATTGCAAGAATCTTTATTATTTACAACGATAATAATGTAAAAGATTACATCATTCCAGGCATACCCCCACCTCCCATTGGAGGCATTGGTGGAGTATCTTCTTTGATTTCAGAGATTACACATTCTGTTGTTAAAAGCATCCCAGCTACAGAAGCAGCATTTTCTAGCGCTACTCGAACAACTTTTGCAGGATCAATTACTCCAGCTTTATAAAGATTTTCAAAAACTTCTGTTTTAGCATTGAAACCAAAATCAGCTTTTCCTTCTTTAACTTTAGCAACAATAACACTTCCTTCTAAGCCTGCATTTTCTACAATTTGTCTTAATGGCTCTTCAGCAGCTCTAGTAATAATATTTATTCCTGTTTGTTCATCATCATTTTCTCCTTTCAAATTAGATAGTTTTTCACATGCTCTAACTATTGCAACACCTCCGCCAGGAACGATTCCTTCTTCAACTGCAGCTCTTGTTGCTGCTAACGCATCATCAACTCGATCTTTTTTCTCTTTCATTTCAACCTCAGTAGGTGCACCAACATAAAGAACTGCTACTCCACCTGCTAACTTAGCTAGTCTTTCTTGTAATTTTTCTTTATCATAATCTGAAGTTGTAGTTTCTATTTGAGCTTTTATTTGTGATGCTCTAGCTTGTATTATGTTACTTTTACCTTCACCGTTTACTATTGTTGTATTGTCTTTATCAATTGTAACTTTTTCACTAGAACCAAGCATTTCTAATGTTGTGCTTTCTAATTTGAATCCTCTTTCTTCAGAAATAACTGTACCATCCGTAAGAATCGCAATATCTTCAAGCATTTCTTTTCTTCTATCTCCAAATCCGGGAGCTTTTACAGCACAAACTTTCAAAGAGCCTCTAATCTTATTTACTACTAAAGTTGACAATGCTTCTCCATCGACATCTTCAGCAATTATAACTAAAGGTCTTCCTGTTTTTGCAGTTTGCTCAAGTAAAGGTAAAAGATCTTTCATAGCTGAAATCTTTTTATCATAAATTAGAATATATGGATTTTCCATACTCGCATTCATTTTTTCAGAGTCAGTTATAAAGTAAGGAGATAAATATCCTCTATCAAATTGCATTCCTTCAACAACTTCTACATGAGTTTCAGTACCTTTTGCTTCTTCAACTGTTATTACACCTTCAGTTTTTACTTTCTTCATTGCTTCAGCAATGAGCGCACCTATTACAGGGTCATTATTTGCCGAGATGCTTCCTACCTGCTCTATCTTATCATAAGAATTTCCAACAGTTTTTGATTGAGATTTTATATTCGTAATTAATAATTTAACTGCTTTGTCTATACCTCTTTTAACATCCATTGGATTTGCACCTGCCGCAACGTTCTTTAGCCCTGAAGATATTATTGCTTGCGCTAAAACAGTAGCCGTTGTTGTGCCATCTCCAGCAAGATCGTTTGTATTAGATGCTACTTCTTTAACCATTTGAGCACCCATGTTTTCTACTGCATCCTCTAAATCAATTTCTTTTGCAACAGTTACTCCATCTTTTGTAATTTGTGGTCCGCCAAAACTTTTTCCTATTACCACATTTCTTCCTTGAGGTCCTAATGTTACTTTAACCGCATTTGCTAGAGCATCTACACCTCTTTTAAGTGCATCTCTAGATTCTATATTAAATATTATATCTTTTGCCATTTTATTTATTTATGATTGCTAAAATATCAGATTCTCTCATTATTAAGAAATCTTCTCCTTGAAATTGTAGTTCGGTACCACCATATTTGCTGTAAAGAACTGTGTCACCAACTTTAAGTGTTATGGGATTTTCTTTTGTGCCCTTGCCCACAGATTGTACAATGCCTTTTTGAGGTTTTTCTTGCGCAGTATCAGGAATAATGATGCCTGAAGTTGTAGTTGTTTCAGCATCTGATTGTTTAATAATTACCCTGTCAGCAAGAGGTGTTATCTTTATGTTTGACATATTTATTTTTTATTTAGTTATACTATAAAGTAATTTATGCACAAATCATGCCATCACTTATTTATAATGATTTAAATGAAATTTTGTCAGTAATTTCTGGTTGCTAAGCAGAATATGGCGCTTATTATTTATTGATTAGAAGGTGCTGATGGTAAATTTGGGACTATTGCATTATCTATTTGTTCTTGAGCTTTAATTTCAGTAGCTTCTTCAGAATTTTGTCTAGGAATAGCAAAATTTGATGCTAATGACAAAACTATTAAGATAATTGCTAATGTCCAGGTAGTTTTTTCTAGAAAATCTGTTGTCTTTTTTGCTCCCATAATTTGATTTCCTGCACCCCCACCAAATGAAGATGATAAACCTCCCCCTTTTGGATTCTGTACTAAAACAACTAAAACTAAAAGTATTGAAGTGATGATAATTAATATGGCAAATACAGTATACATGTTATTTTATATTTAATTTTCTAATTAATTTAATTTGTCCGGCAAAGAAACTACTTTTTTTTGGATATTTCAATATTAACTTTTTATATGTTGTAATAGCCTTTTCATAATACTCTTGTTCTAGATAAACTCTAGCTAATGTAGGAGTGACAAGATTAGAGTCTTCTATTATACTTAATCTAGCTACATCAGTTGCTTTAAAAAAGGTTTCTTTTTTTTGTTTAAGATTTAAATTTTCCTTTTGTAAAAAGTTGTTTACTAGATTTTTGTCAGTGCGGTCAATTTTTTTTATTGAAACAACATTAAGCCACTCACTAAATGAATAATTCTCATTTTCATCAAAATTTAATGGTTTGTTTGGTGTAATATTTTTTTTTGTAAGATCCGAAATACTTACTATATTGCTTTGATCAACAGTTACATTATTTGATGTAATTATATCAAATAATTTTTTTCTACTAAAGGAGTGCGCCGCTGCTTTTTTTAGTTGTCTATTGTATCTTATGCTGTCAATATTTAAAAGCCCTTTTGCCAGAAGAATTTGTGCGTTTTGAAAAAATGGAAATTTTGTTATAATATTATCTAAAAGGATCACATCCTCTTTATTGATGTGATTCAAATTGCGTGACAATTTTATTAAATTTAACTTCTTCATTACCAATTCACAAATGCTTTGTTAAAAATATTATCTAAAATAACATCTTTTATTTCTTCAATTAAATTTTCTTCAACAGTAGCAAAATTATCAGAACTTTCAAAATCACTATAATGACTGAATGATTTCTCATAGCTTAGCTCATCGTTAAAAATATTTTCATATTTGACAAAGACTGATATAGTTAATCTATTTTTTCCAACTGACTCATTAGAATTAATTGAAATAGGTGTTATTTGATATTTGCTTATCTTTCCACTAAATCTTAAATCTCCATCAAATTCAACAAAATCAAGATTTGTTTGACTTATTATAAGATCAGATAATGATTCAGTTAATATTCTTCTTAGTATAGATGGAGCACTTGATGTTGATGTTTTAAAATATTCTACTGAAAAACTCTTTGCTTCTGATGGGATTGAAGCTCCAGAAAAAGAGTAAATACCACAGCAAGATAAGCTAGTAATAAGTAATGATATTTTAATTAATTTATACATTTTAGAGGCCAAATTCTTTTAATTTTCGATAAAGTGTTCGTTCAGAAATTCCCAACTGCAAGGCAACATCTTTCCTTTTGCCCTTGTGTTTCTTTAAAGATTTTTCTATTAAACGTTTCTCTTGTTCAAATAAGGAGAGCGATTCTTCAATATCTATTGTTTCATTAGACTTTGGTTGATTTATCATTATTCCATTTTCATCATTATCATTAAAGATGTTTGTATTTACAGATTGTAACATATCATTGCCTCCATTTTTTTGGATAAGATCAAAAGTTATTTTCTTAAGTTCGGTGAGATCTCTCTTCATATCAAAGAGGACTTTATATAGTATTTCCCGTTCTGAAATTTCAGCTTTATTCTTGTCAGCATACTTAACAACTCCATTAATTTTAAGGTTAGTTGGGAGATAATTTTGAATTTTTTCTAAATCTATTATTCTATTTTCCTCAATAACTGATAGCTGAGCAACAAAATTCCTTAATTGCCTTATATTTCCGGGCCAATTATAATTAATAATCAACTCTTGAGCTTTTTCTGTTAATCTTATCGGTTGAGTATTGTATTGTTCTGCAAAATCCCCAGCAAACTTTCTGAATAGAAGATCAATATCATTCCCTCGTTCTCTTAGAGGAGGTAAATTTATGCTAATTGTATTTAATCTGTAGTAAAGATCTTCTCTAAAGTTACCTTTAATAACAGCATTTGGAAGATTTACATTTGTAGCGGCAATTATACGAACATCTATTTTCTGTGCTTTCGAAGATCCAACTTTTATTATTTCTCCATTTTCTAAAACTCTTAACAATCTTGCTTGTGAAGCAACTGGAAGCTCTCCAATTTCATCTAAGAAAATTGTTCCGCCATTGGCCGCTTCAAAATATCCTTTTCTACTATCATGAGCGCCAGTAAATGATCCTTTTTCATGTCCAAAAAGTTCTGAATCAATAGTTCCTTCAGGAATTGCTCCACAATTTACTGCTATTAATGGATTATGTTTTCGTTTGCTATTTTGGTGTATAATTTTAGGTATATTTTCTTTTCCTGTGCCACTTTCTCCAATTACTAGTATAGATATGTCAGTTGGTGCTACTTGAAGAGACACGTCTAATGCACGTTCTAATTTATCATTATTACCAACTATTCCAAATCTTTGCTTTGCTTGTTTTGTATTCATAGCTAGATTACTTTTCCTTTTAGTGTTGCTGATGTACAATCATTAATTTTTACCATTACGTATTCACCGATTTTATGATGATCTTTTTCAAAGATAACTGTTGAATTATGAGTAGTTCTTCCATAATAATTCGTACTGGATTTTTTAGAAATACCTTCAATTAATACCTCAAAAGTTTTACCGATTTTATCTTTCATGTGACCAAGTGAATGCATTTGTTGCTTATCAATAATTTCAGAAAGTCTTTCTTGTTTTATTTGATCTGATATGTCATCTTTTAATCTTGCAGCAGGTGTATTTGGTCTTTCTGAATATTTAAACATATACCCAAAATCATATTTTACATATTCCATTAAAGATAAGGTTTCATCATGATCATTATTAGTTTCAGAACAAAATCCAATTATCATATCCATAGATATAGCACAATCAGGTATTTTTCTTTTAATATTATCTATTAAATTTATATATTTTTCTTTAGTGTAACCTCTATTCATTAGCTTAAGTATTCTATTACTTCCTGATTGTACAGGAAGATGAATGTAATTACAAATGTTGTTATATTTTGAAATTGTATCAATAACATCAATTCCCATATCTTGAGGGTTTGAAGTGGAAAACCTGACTCTAAGTAATGGATTAATTTGAGCAACCAACTCTAGTAGTTTAGAAAAAACTATCTTATTATTTTTTTCATATTGATTTGCATTTTTAAACTCTTTTTTAGCCTTACCTCCAAACCATAGATATGAATCGACATTTTGCCCTAAAAGCGTAACCTCCCTGTATCCATTATCAAAAAGTTTTTTACATTCTTTAATAATAATTTGTGGATTTCTGCTTCTCTCTCTTCCTCTTGTAAATGGGACTACACAAAAAGAACACATATTGTCACATCCTCTTGTAATAGAAACAAATGCAGTAACACCATTCCCGCCAAGTCTAACTGGATTAATTTCAGCATAAGTTTCCTCCAATGAAAGTATTACATTAACTGCTTTTTTACCATCTTCAACTTCTTTAATAAGATTTGGCAAATCTCTGTATGCATCAGGACCAACAACAATATCTACTAATTTCTCTTCTTCTAAAAACTTTGCTTTTAATCTTTCTGCCATACATCCTAAAACACCAACTATCATCTTTGGATTTTGATCTCTTTTAATTGAATTGTAGAATTCTAATCTTTTTCTAACTGTTTGCTCAGCTTTCTCTCTAATTGAACAAGTGTTTACAAAAACTAAATCAGCAGTGCTTATATCTTTAGTTGTAGTTATTCCCTTTTTTTTAAGAATTGATGCAACAATTTCACTATCAGAAAAATTCATTTGACATCCATAACTCTCAATGTATAATGTTTTAGATTTTTTTTTGTAGTTATTGTCTTCTTTAATTAATGTGCCATTATGCTTCATCGGATTTTTTAAAGCTACAGAATCGCTATTATTTAATTTTAAATTTTTGGTTGTCAATTTTTTTAAATTAATTGTGAATATTAGTTAATTCTTATTTTACTCATTGCAAAAATAATAAAAAACTGACAATGTGGCAGTATCTTGTTTTACTTATATTATATATAATATAATCTAAACTGACACATTTTTTTTGTAATTTATTTAAAAAAAGTTCATTTAATTTGTAAAAAAAAATATGGCAAAGAATTTAGTTATAGTAGAATCTCCTGCAAAAAAGAAAATAATTCAAGGATTTCTTGGCAACGATTTTGTTGTAGAGTCTAGCATTGGACACATTAGAGATCTGCCTAAGAAAGGTGGGATGGCTATCGATATTGAAAATGGATTTACCCCTAATTATGTGGTGTCTGAAGATAAGACGAAAGTTGTTAGCCATTTAAAAAGTGTAGCAAAAAATGTTGACACTGTTTGGTTAGCTACTGATGAGGATCGCGAAGGTGAAGCAATTGCATGGCATCTTACAGAAGCTCTTAAATTAGATGCGAGTAAGACAAAGCGAATAGTGTTTCATGAAATTACAAAAAAGGCAATTACTCATGCTGTAAAAAATCCACGGTTATTAAATACAAATTTAGTAAATGCTCAACAAGCCAGAAGAGTCCTTGATAGATTAGTCGGCTTTGAGCTTTCACCTGTTTTATGGAGAAAGGTCAAGCAGGGTCTTTCAGCTGGTAGAGTACAATCTGTTGCTGTTAGATTGATTGTTGAAAGAGAAAATGATATTAATAATTTTAAGGTAACATCAAATTATAAGGTAACAGCATTTTTGATAAATAATGATGGTAAGTTAGTTAAGGCTGAAATTCCTAAAAGATTCAAGTCAAATGATGAAGCATTTGATTTTATGAATAAGTGTAAGGATTCTTTATTTTCAGTAGGTAATTTAGATAAATATCCTGCCAAAAAATCTCCTGTTGCCCCATTCACAACTTCAACTTTACAGCAAGAAGCTTCAAGAAAATTAGGTTTCTCAGTAAATCAAACTATGATTGTTGCACAAAAATTATACGAGGCAGGTAAAATTACATACATGAGAACTGATAGTGTAAACTTGTCAAATGATGCGTTAGATGCTGCTGAGCTTGAAATTAAAAAAATGTACGGTAATGAATTTTCTCAGAGACGAGTTTATACCAAAAAAGTTAAAGGAGCACAAGAGGCGCATGAAGCAATCAGGCCTTCCTATATGAACATTAAAAATATTGATGGAGATAGTTCTCTACAAAGACTCTATGATTTGATTTGGAAAAGAACTATTGCGTCTCAAATGACTGATGCTAAGTTTGATAGAACTACAGTTAAGATAGATATTTCAAATTCTTCAGAGCAGTTTGTAGCAAAAGGAGAAGTTATAACTTTTGAAGGGTTTATGCGTGTTTACTTAGAAGGAAGAGATGATCATAACGAAGAGCAAGAAGGTATGCTTCCCACACTTAAGGTTGGTGAACCTTTGAAAATTTCAGAAGCGATTTCAAATGAGCAATTTTCACGACCGCCTGCTAGATTTGCTGAAGCTAGTTTAGTGAAGAAAATGGAAGAATTAGGAATTGGTAGACCATCAACTTATGCTGCAACAATAACAACTATACAAAAAAGAGGGTACATTGAAAACGAAAGTCGTGAAGGGGTAGAACGCATATCGCAGATTATTACTTTAAAAGATGGAGCGTTAGTTAGATCAGAAAAAAAATCTATAACTGGAGCTGAAAATAAAAAACTTTTTCCTACTGACGTGGGGATTGTTGTTACTGACTTTTTAGTGGATCATTTTACTGATATTATGCAATATAGTTTTACTGCATCTGTTGAGACGGAATTTGATGAGATAGCTGAAGGAAAGAAAGTTTGGAATCAGATGATTGCATCTTTTTATGGTGCTTTTCATGATAAGGTTAAAGATGTTACGGGAACTGTAGGTAAAGTGTCTGGAGAAAGAGAATTAGGAAAAGATCCGATTTCTGGAGAAAAGATTATAGCTAGAATCGGTCCATTTGGTGCAATGGTTCAAATCGGTGAAAAGCAAGAAGATGAAAATGCTCCAAAGCCCAAATTTGCTTCCCTAATGCAGGGTCAAACTATTCAAAAAATAACTCTTGAAGAAGCTTTAGATTTATTTAAACTTCCCAGAAAAGTTGGAGACTGGGAAGGTGAAGAAATAATTGCGTCAGTTGGCAGATTTGGACCGTATTTAAGATATGACGGCAAATTCACTTCAATTAAAAAGGCCGATGAAGAAGATCCTTTGACAATTGAATTAGATAGAGCAATTGAACTTATTAAATTAAAGATTCAAGCTGATAAAGATAGGTTAATAGCCAACTTCGAAGGTGAACCATTAATTCAAGTTCTTAATGGTAGATACGGACCTTTTATACAAATAAGTCCTTTAAAGCAAAAGAAAATAAATGTAAAAATTCCCAAAGGAACAGAGCCAGGTAAATTATCAAGAGAAGAATGTGTCGATTTGTGGAAGAATCAACCAGAAAAAACTTCTAGGTTTAAAAAGAAGAAATGATAAATATACAGACGTATTTTAACCCAATTAGTTCAAATCTTTTTTCTGCAAAGAATAATTGGGAAGCAACTCAGATTGGTAGACTTATTGATTCACATGTCAACGATAGTTTTCCCGATTTAAAATTTTCAGAAATTGCTTTCTTTAACGTTAACGAGTTTAATGGATCAGAGAATTATGCGTCAGATACAGAGTGTTCTATTCGAAATTTTTTTTATTCATATCACCACGATAAGTTTCCAAGGGTCTCTGACTTAGGTTATTTAAAAATAATGTCATCACGAAAAGAAACTTTTGAAGCAATACAGAATGTATGTGAATTTCTTCTTCACAATGGAACTATTCCATTTATAATCGGCGGAGGAAATGATGTTAGTTATGCTATATACAAGGCTTACGCATCATTAGATAAGTTTATTTCTTTAACATCTGTAGATAGTAAATTTGATATTGGACTTGATAAAGATAGTTTGTCTTCATCTTCGTATTTTGGAAAGATTCTTGCTGATAAGCCTAATAAATTATTTCATTTTACAAATTTAGCGTTTCAATCTTATTTTGTTTCAAATTTTGCTACGGAGATGTTAAATGCAATGAATTTTGATTCTTTACGTTTAGGGGATTTGAGAGCAAATTTTAGTGAGGCTGAGCCAATATTAAGAAACACAGATTTTTTAAGTTTTGATATTTCTGCTATACAACACAGTTTTGCTTGCGGAAATGTTTATTCTTCTCCTAATGGACTTAATGGTGAGGAATCTTCAAGAATAATGCGTTATGCTGGTCTTAGTGATAAAGTATCTGCAGTTGGGTTATTTGAATACAATCAAGATCTTGACATAAGAAATCAAACAGCTTATTTATTAGCACAGATGATATGGTATTTTATTGATGGATATAGTGTCCGAAAAAACGAATTAAATCCAGTTGTAAAGAGTTGCATTAAATATACGGTTGCCTTTGAGGATGGAAAAAATGAAATTAAATTTTTTAAGAGTAAAAATAGTGGGAGATGGTGGATGGGCGTTCCATTTCATAAAGAAGGAAAAAGAGATGCTCAAATGTATTACATTGCTTGTTCTTACAGAGATTATGAAATTGCAAATTCAGGTGATATTCCAGATAAATGGCTGAAAACTTTTAATAAGCTGCGCTAGTAAAGCTTTGGAAGACAGCAATTTGAGTTCTATAAACTAAGTTTATTATCAGATGATAATATTAAAGTCTTAAAAATTGTTTATTTTAGCACAAATTTTTTAGTAAATTGTAGATGAAAAGAATAGTATTTTTATGCGTAAATTTGTTTTGTGTTTTGAGTCTTTATGCGCAACAGGACCCACAGTTCAGTCAAAACATGTTTAATAAACTAGCAAACAATCCAGGATACGCTGGTAGTACATCTGGTATATCTACTTCGGTTTTACATAGGTCGCAATGGATGGGTTTTGATGATGAAGGGGCTGCTGCTTCAACACAAAATTTCAGTGTTGATGCTGAAGTTCCAATTCTTAACGGAGGTGTTGGACTTAATATTGTGAAAGATAATATTGCCTCTTTTAGTAATTTGGGTATACAGGCTTCTTATGCCTACATGACTCAGCTAGGTTTTGGGCAGATAGGAATGGGAATGTCAGTTGGTATGTACCAAAGTGGCCTTAATGGAGGTGCACTACGACCTTCTCAGGGAGGAGATCCTGTTATCCCTACAGGTGATGTTAATGGATCTAAACTTGATATTGGTGCTGGAGTTTATTTCAATAATCAAAATATGTACATAGGATTATCTTCTGCTCACATGACTGAGCCTACAATTGAATGGAGTGATGGACAATCCTTTAATTTAGCCCGACATTATTTTCTTATTTCTGGATATAATTACGAGATAAACTCTCAGTTTTCTCTACACCCTTCAATATATCTCAAGCATGATGGCGCAACATCTCAATTGGATGTCAATACAAATCTTATTTACAATAACAAGATGTGGAGTGGTGTTAGTTATCGAATAAATGAAGGTGTAATTATACTTGCAGGTATGAATATAAACGAGAATTTAAGATTTGGTGTTGGATATGATGTTACGATTGTTAATCCAATGTCTAATTCTCTTGAGTTTATGCTAGGATATAATTTTAAAGTAAAAACAACAAAAACAATTTCAAAATACAAAAATCCTAGATTTCTGTAAAATGATTTAATACACTTAGGTGAAAAATATATGATTATGAAAAAAATAATTTTAGTAACATTGATAATTGCCACACTATACGGTTGTGGTGGTTCTGGAAATGGAGAACTTATAGGTTCCCAAAATAGACAAATTTGGAATCCTACAGATCCTTATGGGATGGTTTTTATTCCTCAAGGAAGTTATAATATGGGCCCTTCTGATCAAGATGTTCCATTTGCAAATGTTTCGCAGTCTAAAACAGTTTCTGTTGGTGCTTTTTATATGGACGAAACAGAAATTACAAACAATGAATACAGACAATTTACAAATTGGGTAAAGGATTCTATATTAAGGAAGCAATTAGCCGAAATGAAATTTGATGATCCAGAATACGTAATGCTTGATGAGAATGATATGCCAATAGAAGATGCTTACGGTAAACCATTGATTAACTGGAAAGGAAAAATCAACATGGATGATATGGATGTAAGATCAATTCTTGAAGAAATGTATTTGACTGGTAGTGAGGTTTTTGATGGAAGAATAAAAGAGTTCGACACAAGAAAATTTACTTATAAATATCAAGTTATTGATCTCAAATCTGCATCCGTTAAATCAAAAAGAGAGAATGGTGCGAAAGGTGAAACTGATAGGAGTGAATTTCTTAAAGATATTGAGATTAATATATATCCTGATACATTAACTTGGAATCATGATTATTCATATTCGTTTAATGATCCTTACGCTAAGAAATATTTCTGGCATCCTGCCTTTGATGACTACCCTGTTGTTGGTGTTAACTGGAAGCAGGCTACTGCATTTGCACATTGGAGATCTAAGATGATGAATTCTTTTTTACGAGATATTAAGCAACCAATTTTACCAGAATTTAGATTGCCAACTGAATCAGAGTGGGAGTATGCTTCTAGAGGTGGTTTAGATGCGTCACCATACCCTTGGGGAGGTCCTTATACAAGAAATATTAAAGGATGTTTTTTAGCTAATTTCAAGCCACTAAGAGGTAATTACGTTGCAGACGGTGGAATTAAAGCAATTAAGACTGCATCTTACAATCCAAATGGATATGGTCTTTATGATATGTCTGGTAATGTTGCTGAATGGACGTCAAATGCGTATGATGAATCTGCTTTTTCTTATTCACATGATATGAATATGGACAGATTTTACGAAGCTAATGAAGATGATCACGTAGTGTTAAAGAGAAAAGCTATTAGAGGGGGATCATGGAAAGATATTGCTTACTTCATTCAAAATAGCACAAGAACATTTGAATATCAAGATACAGCAAAATCATATATTGGTTTTAGATGTGCTGTTGACTTTTTGGGAAGAGATAAAAAAGATTTTGAATAAAAAAGATATTCAATCCTTAAGTGAAATAAATTTTTAATAATACAACCGAAAAGATTTTAAGATAAATTATAAATAATTAACAAATAGAATATGAGTTTCATAGATAACATTGAAAAAATTACAGAAGCAAAATGGTATAAATTAATGATGCCAAAATTATATGGTTGGGGTGCAGCCATTGTAATTTTAGGTGCACTTTTTAAGATTGAGAACCTCCCAGGTGCATCTTATATGCTTATGGCTGGACTTGGTATTGAAGCAGTTATATTTTTCTTTTCTGCATTTGAAAAACCACATGTAGATCCAGATTGGTCTTTAGTTTATCCTGAACTTGCACACATGGAAGACCCAAATTCCAATAAAAGACCATCACAGCAATTAGATGATGCATTGGAAAAAGCAAAAATTGATAATGAGCTTATTGAAAGTTTAAATGATGGGTTAAGGTCATTTGGTGAATCAGCAAAACAATTAAACGAAACTGTAACTGCCGCCGCAGGGATTTCTGAATACAATTCACAAATTCATGAGGGTGTAAAAAACATGAATGCTCTTAATGCACTTTATGAACTTCAACTACAGGCATCGAACCAGCAAATGGAGGCTACAAATTTATTCCTTCAAAATCTACAATCATCAGTAGAAGACTCGAAAAAGTTTCAAGTACAAGTTAGTAGTTTAGCTGAGAATTTAGAGCAATTAAATTCTGTATATTCTAACATGCTTAACGCAATGAATCCTAATAAATAATCATCTTACAGTAATACCAAATAATAAATAGAATACTATGGCAGGAGGTAATTTATCCCCAAGACAAAAGATGATTAATATGATGTACTTAGTGCTTACAGCATTACTAGCATTAAATGTATCGAAAGAAGTTTTAAATTCATTTTTTGAAGTTAATAAAGGTATTGAAAGAACTACAAATAATTTTAATTCTAAAAATGAATCTACTTATGCTGCTTTTGATAATGCAGCCTCTAATAATCCTGAAAAATATCAAGATGTAAGAGATAAGGCTTATTTAATTAAAAGTAAGTCTGATGCAGCGGTCTTATTTATACAAGAAATGAAGTACGATTTGGTATGCAAAGTTGATAAAAACAAAATATATTTTGGAAGTGAATCAGACATTTATGATGCTGACGGTGATTTAATAGAGACCCTTGCAATTGTTGATAAAAGTTTTACTGATTTATCACAATTCCAGAAATCTATGCCTATTGCTTATCTTAAGAATAAAAGTAACAGATATGCATCACAAGATTTGTTTTATCCAAAAACTGTTAACCCAGGAGTTAAGAAAAGAGCTACTGAATTAAAAGAAAAAATTGAAGAATATAGAGATTTCCTAATTAATTTGTCTGGTAATAATCAAGGGCTTATCGACAATATTAATATCGTTTTTGATGTTTCTGACAGAGTAGGAAAAAAACAACAAAATTGGGAAACATATAATTTTGTTGATATGCCTTCAGTGAGCGCATTAACAATTCTATCTAAGATACAGTCAGATCTTAGAAACCTAGAAGCCGATGTTATTGATTATTTAAAAAGAGATATTGATTCTAAGTCCTTAAAATTCACATCAGCTGAAGGTATTCAAATTCCTAAATCAAATTTTGTACTAAGAGGAGATTCATTTAGATCATCTATCTTTATTTCTGCTAAACAAGATGGTCAAGACCCAGAGATTTTTGTTGGCGAATACGATAGTCTTGGTGGTGGTAAGTATGAGATGCGTGGTGAATATGAGGTGGTAAAAGTTTTAAATGGTAAGGGAGTCTTTTCCAAGAGAACAACTTCAGAGGGTTTAAAGAAATATGGTGGATTAATTTCTATGAAAACTGAGACTGGAACTAAGTTCTACCCATTTAATGGAGAGTATCTTGTTGCTGCTAAAACTGCAGTTGTTTCTCCTGTTAAAATGAATATCTTGTATACACAATTAGATAATCCTATCAAAGTTTCTGTTCCTGGATATACATCAAGTGAAATTTCAGCAGTTGTTAACAATGGCAAGATTAAACCTACAAAAAAGTCTTTAGGGGAATGGTCAGTTCGCCCTGTTAAAGAAGGTAAGGCAAAAATTACATTATTTGCTAATGTTGATGGTAAAAGAACTAAGATGGGAGAAATTCCTTTTAGAGTTAAAGTTCCACCTCCACCAACACCATATATTAACGGCGTAAAAAATGGTTTAGTTGATAGAACTACATTAACTTCATCTGGTGGTGTTCTCGCAGAGCTGAAGAATTTTGAATTTGAAGGTCTTACGTATCTTGTAACTGAATTTAAATTATCAGGTACATATAAGGGTGCAGCAGCATCAGATAAATCTTCTAACAATGAATGGACAAAAAAGATGAAAAATATTATTGTTAATTCCTCTTCTGGGTCTACAATAAATATTTCAAAAATAAAAGCCATTAGATATGGCACAAAAATTGAACAAGACTTAAATGACCTTGTTATAGAAATTAAATAATAATTATGAAAAAGATATTTCCCCTATTAATTGCTGGTGTAATGACTTCTCTTACACTAAGTGCTCAAGATGTACTATCTGTTGAGGATATGAACTCTGTTTATAAAAAAGAAAAGCATCATAATAAGATTGTTCAGAAATATGCACCATTAAGACAAGCTGATGTTATGTGGTCTCGTAAAATCTGGAGAGAAATTGATTTAAGACAAAAGATAAACCACGCTTTTTATTACCCTGAGAATACAGGTGAGGCAGGTGCCGCTATTACAGGTGATAGAATGAGTCTAATTGATGTAATATATAGTGCCATTCAAGAAGGAACTATAACAGCTTACGGAAATGCTGTTTATGATGATGAATTCCGATCGCCTATGACTGCAACAGAAATTAAATCTATTGGTGGGGCTGTTGAGGAAATTAGAGAAGTAACCGATATGGAATTAGTAAGGCAGGGTGTTGATATAGATTTAGCTAAGAAAACAGTTGCTGTTAAAATACCATTTAATAGAAATACCGTAAAGAAATGGAGACTAAAAGAAGAATGGTTCTTTGACAAACAAAGATCTGTGATGGATGTCCGTATAATAGGCCTTGCACCGCTTCAAGAGAATAGAGATGAGATTACTAATAAATTGACTGGTGGTTTTTCTCCATTATTTTGGGTGCATTTTCCTGAAGCTCGCGAAGTACTAATAAATGCTGAGGTTTTTAATTTAGTTAAAAATGACGCAGAAAGAAGAACTTATGATGATATATTTTGGAAAAGAATGTTTGGCTCTGTAATTGTTAGGGAAGCGAATGTTATGGATCGTGAGGTTAATGAATATATGGTAGGTTTAGATGCCCTTTTAGAAGCTGAACGTATAAAAGCTGAAATCTTTAATATTGAGCATGATTTATGGGAATATTAATAGTCTAGATAACAAATAAAAATGAGCTTCAGTTAAGGAGCTCATTTTTTTATTATAGAACTTGTTTTCTATTTAATCTGTGTAATTTAATATTGTATTTTTACCAAAGTTGATTTAAAGAAATATATAAATATGAACGAAGAATTAGATTTAGGGAAGTTATTTGTAAAATTTGTAACTTTTAACAGAAGAAATAAGAAACTATTGATCATCTTCATTTTAATTGGAGTGTTGACAGTAATATTGTATCAAAATTTAAAAAAACCCTATTATGAGACAAATGCAATCTGTATGTCAGGTATTGCTGAATATGAACGTCAAGATCAAGTTGAAGATTTAAGCCAAAGAACCGCAATTGATTTGATCAATCATTTACAAATTAGCATTGATAACGAAGACTATAGTTATATTTCTAATGCTCTGGGTGTTGAACTAAATGTTGCCTCTTCAATTAAGAAAATTGAAGCAGAACAATTGTATCAGCAAGATATGGATGAAAAGTTCTATGCGCTTAATAAGTTTGAAATTAGATTAGTTATTTTTGATAATCAATTATTGAGTCAAATTTCTGATGGTTTAATATATTATTTTGAAAATAATGATTTTGTGAGTAATTATTACAATAGATATTTAGAATCAAATATTAAAATAATTAAAGATATCGAAAATGAAATTAGTTTATTAGGTGAAGTTAGAATGGCGGGGGCTAAGAATAATCTTGATATAAGTTCTGTAAATATTATTAGTGGTAAGGAAGGTAAGGAGTTAAGTAATCAAATTGTATCCTTAAGTCACCTTAGAGAAGAAATTAATATAAATCAGGACTTACTTCTTCCTTTAGTGTATGTACAAAGATTTCCAAATGTTGAGCATAAAGAAGATGATATATTATTATGGAGTGTCTTAGGTGCGTTCATTAGTCTTATATTTGGTATGTTCATTGCACTTATAAAAGAAGCTAAGTAACATGTATTTACAAAAAACTATGTAATAGATTATGTCTATTAAATCTCAATTTTTATCAAAATCGGTAATTGACTTTATCTATATGTTTAGCTCTAATTTGATTAAAAAAGGTTTTGGTTTTTTTAGAGAAATTATTTTAGCAGCAATATTTGGTTCATCTATTTTTTATTCTAATTTCTTGTTTCTAAAGACTATTTCAGAATTATTTTCAGAGTTTACTCAAGGAAGTGCTATGCAAGCAGCTTTACTATCAAAGTTTTCAAAATTATACTCTAGAAATAAAGATGTTTCATTAAAAAATATTTTTAAATTTTCTCAGAAAGTTATGCTTGGTCTTTTTGTATTAAGCCAGATTATACAAATACCTATAGTATTTTATTTGCAAACAGAATATTTTTGGACATTTATTCTCGTTTCTATTTTATTAGGAATTATTCTTTCAGTAAATTTTTACAATGCAATCTTTCTTGTTATTATGCAGGGAAAAGGTCAATTTAGAAAGCATTCTATTTCTACTACAATTGATATATTTTTATCCACTTTAGTGCTTTATCCATTTTCTATAATACTTGGTATTATTGGAATTGCATTAAGTAGATTAGTAGGACTATTTAGTTTATTTTATTTTTATTTATTTCCAATGATGAAGGAAGATACAGGTGAAAAAATTCAATTTGGAGTTAAAGATTTTAGTATACCGGTACTATTTTTAGGTAATCTCTCAAATATAATAATATTAATATCAAGATTTACTGCAGGTCTTGACAATACAAATAATATTGCATTTTTTAATTATTCAGTAGTGATATTAAATGTTTTCTTAACGGCAGTTATTTTGAATTTAAATACTATTATTTTACAGAGAATTTCTATCAAGAAAGATTTAAGATTAATATTTTTTTCTGTCTTTGGAGCACTTGTTTTTGGTTTAGGATTAGTGTTTGTTATTCATACGTTCGGTTTTGTAATATTTCACTTTATTTTTGAAAGAGGAGCCTTTACTTTAAATGATACTATCGCTACTGTAGCTTATGCAAAGGATCTTAGTTATTCCTTTATTTTAATTTTTATTGCAGCAGTATTATTCCAGCCATTTTTTACACTTCCATCAAATAATGTCAGTAAATTTAGTATGAAATTTGCTAGTGTTTTTATAGTTGCTATAATTACTATTTTAATTTATTTTTATTATAATTCTAGTGATACTAAAACTAACTCATTAGTTATGATGTACTGCTTATCTTCTGTTTATTTTATTATTTCAATTTTTTCATTCTTTAAATATTATAAATTTGTTCGTTAAGTCATTATATAATTGGATATTTCTATTTTCTTCATGCGCTATGCTAGCAATTGGAAGAGTATATGATGAAAGGCTTGAATTTCAAGATTTTAATTTTGGTATCATTTTTAGTGTTGTTTATCTTTTTTCTGCTATAATTATGTTTTTCTCAATCAAAAAAATTATACTCACTAAAACTAAATTAATTTTCTATTTCTTTTACTTGCTTGCTGTAATAATGACACCAACTCTTTGGATGATTTTTGATATTTCATCATATAGTATAGAAAAAGCAGTTAATTTTTGGCTAATAGTAATTCCACTCTCTATTATTTTTGCAGAAAAGTACAATCAAAAAAGTGTGTTAAGAACATTTTATATTTTATTAGGCGTATCGATTTTTTTAGCAATTTTAGCTGTATTCGGCTTGTCAACTGATGTTAGAGCTGATGGCAGAATGACTGCCTTAGGAGGAGGGCCAATTGTTTTTGCAAGATGGATGGGTTTTGCTATCATTACGTTACTCTTTCTGCCAAAGAATATTGCTAAAATCTATAAGTTTCCACTAATAACTATTTTCTTTATACTTGCTTTAGCAACTGGTAGTCGAGGTCCAATTTTAGGACTATTTATTACAGGTTTTATTTTTGTCATACTTAATTTCAACAGAATTATATTAAAGATCACAATTGTTATTGCTTTTTTAATATCCACAATCTTAATTACTGGAATGGATAAAAAGATTTCTAAACTTGGAAACTCTAAAAGAGTTTTTATGAATATAGCTAAAAAAGGAGGGAGTAAGCAATCAACTAGTACTCGTTCAAATTTAGCGGTAGGAGCCCTATTAGTGATGCAAAACTATCCTCTTGGCGTTGGAGCAGGTAATTGGCAGGTTATTGCTAATAAGCTAAATCCAACTCATTTAATGCCATTAGAATATCCACACAATCTACTTTTAGAAATAGCGTGTGAATATGGAATACATACTATGCTCCTTTTCATTCTGTTGATAATATATATAACTTATATGAGTTATAGTAAAATGATAAAATTTAAAAAAGATGAATCTTCTTTGTATCCACTTTTATTTTATTTATTTCTTTTCTATTTTTTTAATTCTTTGGTTAGTGGTATGTTAAATGATTCTAGATTATTATTTGTAATTATTTCATTTATTGTTATACATAAACCTTTAATTGCAAGTCATGAATAATATTGCTGTATTAATATCAACCTTTGATGATTCAGAAGATTTATGGTCCACTTTAGAGCAAACGTATTTAAAATTCTGGAAGGATTTAAAACTGCCTGTTTACCTAAGTACTAACCACAAAAAATTTAATGGAGTAATGTTCAATTCTTTGCAGATTGGAAATGAAATATCTTGGTCTGATAACCTAATTAAAAGCTTACTTAAAATTAATCAAGATTATATATTATTGACTTTTGATGATTTATTTTTAACTGCAAAAGTTGATAATAAAGTTATTGAAGAAATGATGCGATATTCCATTGATAATGACTTTAATTACTTACAGTTTTACAGGTCAATTTCAAAAGGCAAAAGGGTAAGTAATCTTTTTTTTAAGAAAAATAATAAAACTGTTTATAAGAATTCTACTATTTGGTCGTTTTGGAAGAAGGAGATTTTACTTAATTTATTAATAAAAGATGAGAGTGCTTGGGAGTTTGAGAGAAAAGGTAATTATAGGTCGTTTGTTTTTGATGATTTTTATTCAACTCGAAAAAATATAATTCCATTTGTTAATGGTGTTGTTAAAGGAGTATGGAATCCATTAGCAAAAAATAAATTACAATCTTTAGGATTAAACGTGTCAAATGTACGAAAGAGTTTAGGCAAGATAGATACGTTTAAATATAAGATTCGAGACCTTCAATTTGATCTCTATACTTACATACTTCATAAAATATATTAACCTTGAATATTTGGAAGAAATATAATGGAGCCTTAATTCCTGAAGTCCCCCCTCATCTTAAAATTGATACGGATTTAGTGCTGATTAAAGAAAAAATTATTCAAGAGCGAGCTTACTTTGCAAGATGGGTTTCTGATTTCGACAAAAAGAAAGAATCTAATTTCTGGTATTTAATAAATGATAAAGCTCTTAAGCTTGAAGATTACAGTGTAAATACAAGAAGTAAAATCAGAAGAGGATTTAAATCATTTGAAGTTAAGATGATTAATAAAAAGATATTAATTGAGAGTGGCTTTAATGTGTATGAAGCTGCTTTTAAAAGATATAAGACAATTAATAGTCCAATGTCACGAGATCAGTTTATTCACTTTATTAATTCTCTTGAAAAATCTTGGGAGTTTTGGGGAGTATTTGATAAAAAAAATAATGTTTTAGTTGCATATAGTCAAAATAAAGTTGTTAATAATCAATGCTATTATTCAACTATTAAATTTCATGTAGATTATCTTAAAAAATATCCAAGCTATGTTCTTTATTATACTATGAATAATTATTACCTTAATAACTTGAATCTATCTTATGTAAACGAGGGTACAAGAAGCATCTTGCATGAAACAAATGTACAATCGTTCCTTATTGATAAATTTCGATTTAGAAAAGCTTATTGTAAATTGCATATTGAATACCATCCTTTTATCAAGCTAGTCATTTACTTATTATATCCTCTGCGGACATTCTTTGCTAAGAGTAGAATTAAGTTTATTAAAAAAATAGGAGTAGTTTTAAAGCAAGAAGAGTATCATAAAAAAAATAATATTGGATAATTTAGTCTCTATAATAACGCCATGCTATAATTCAGAGCAGTACATTGAAGATTGTGTTAATTCAGTTATTGCTCAAAGTTATAATAAATGGGAAATGATAATCGTCGACGATTGCTCCTCAGATGCATCTTTGGAAAAAATCATGTTATTGTCTGATATTGATTCTAGAATTAGAATAATTAAGCTTGAAGAAAATCATGGAGCCGCAGTAGCTAGAAATATTGCTTTAGAAGATGCTAATGGAAGCTTTATTGCATTTTTGGACGCTGATGACTTTTGGGAACCTCTAAAATTGGAGAGACAGATTAACTTTATGACAAAAAAAAATATTGCATTTTCTTTTACATCTTATACAATTACTTCACAATCTGGAGATATAACTAACAATGTAGTTAGAGCGCCAAAGGAGATTTCGTATAATTCCTATTTAAAAAATACAATTATTGGGTGTCTTACTGTCGTAATAAATAGAAAGATAACTGGTAGTTTTCAGTTCCCAAAAATAAAATCCTCTCATGATATGGCTCTTTGGTTAGAGATTATGAAAAGAGGATACAATGCATATGGTTTACAAACTTCTTATGCTAACTACAGAATTGTTTCAACATCAAACACTTCAAATAAGTTACATGCTGCAGCAGATGTATGGAGAGTTTACAGAGACATAGAAAATTTATCTTTATTGTATAGTTTATTTTGCTTTGTTAATTATGCTATTAACGCACTAAAAAAGAGAATTAAGTGAAAAGATTAATTGATTTTATTATGTCTTTTACTGCCCTGATTCTTCTTTCACCTTTTTTATTATTTATTTCAATATTGGTTAAGATTAGTTCGGATGGAAGTATATTGTTTGTTCAAGAAAGAGTAGGTAAAAATGGAATTTTATTTAAAATGATAAAATTTAGAACAATGTATGAAGATCATAATAATAATAATACTATATCTGTAAAAGGAGATTCTAGAATTACTAAGCTTGGTTATTTTCTAAGAAAATACAAGATTGATGAACTACCTGAGTTGATAAATGTTTTATTTGGAGATATGAGTTTTGTAGGGCCTAGGCCAGATGTTAAAGGATATGCAGATAAACTTAAGGGAGATCATAGAAAAATTTTAAAATTAAGACCTGGGATAACTGGTCCAGCAAGCATCAAATTTATTAACGAAGAGTTATTGCTATCACAACAAAAAAATCCTAAATTTTATAATGACAATGTAATATACCCAGAAAAAGTTAGAATTAACTTAGATTATTTTTATAATAACAGTATTTGGATTGACTTTAAGATTATATTTGCTACAATTTTTAGAATTTCAAATTGAGTAATAAGAAAAAAATATGGCTTTCTTCACCACATATTAGTGTTGAATCTAGAAAATATGTAGATGAAGCTTTTGACTCAAATTGGATTGCACCAGCAGGTCCACATATTGATAGATTTGAGGCTAGATTATCTGAATTATCTTTAAATCATAGTGTAGCATCATTAAGTAGTGGTACAGCAGCTATTCATTTAGCATTAATTTTATTAGGCATTAATACTAATGACAGTGTTATATGCTCCACATTCACTTTCTCAGCATCAGCAAATCCAATAAAATATTTGGGAGCGAATCCTATCTTTGTTGATAGCGAAAGAGAAAGTTGGAATATGTGTCCTGATTTGCTTTTACAAGCAATTCAAAGTGAAATAAATAAGGGAAAAAAACCTAAAGCTATTATTTTGGTTCACCTATACGGTATGCCAGCTAAGATGAATGAAATTACTGAAATCGCAAAAATGTTTCAAATACCAATTATTGAAGATGCCGCAGAAGCTTTAGGTTCTAAATACGACAATCAACCTTTAGGAACCTTCTCAGATTTTGGTATATATTCATTTAATGGAAATAAAATTATAACTACTTCATCTGGAGGCGCATTAGTTTCTAACAATAAAAAGCTAATAGATAGAGCTAAATTTTTAGCTACACAAGCTAGAGATGATGTTATTCATTATCAACACTCTGTAATAGGTTATAATTATAGAATAAGCAATGTTTGTGCCGCAATAGGTTTAGGACAGTTGGATGTGTTGTCTCATCGTGTTGAGCGCAAAAGAGAAATATTTAATTTTTATAAAAATTCACTTTCAGATATTTCAGATATTACTTTCCTTGAAGAAAAAGGTAAATGTTTCTCTAACTACTGGCTTACTACAATACTTTTAGATAGAAATAGCACAATAGATATTAATACTATACGTTCATATATGCTGAAGAATAATATTGAATGTAGACCACTATGGAAACCAATGCATATGCAGCCTGTTTTTTCTGATTGTTTATCATATACAAACGGAGTTTCTGAGGATTTATTTAACAGAGGAATCTGTTTACCATCAGGAACTAACATGAGTCATCAAGATTTAGAAAGAGTTGTTAATACTATAAGAGATACATATGAAGCTTAGATTACAGAACTTACAAAGAGTTTATAAGCAAATTATAATGTCATTTATTGATTTATTTATGATATTATTTTCTTTATATTTTGCATTTATTTTAAGGCTAGGAGAACCATTTCCTGTAGAATATCTATTGCCATCATGGTGGGTTTTTGTGTTAACACCAATTATAATGATACTATTGTTTATTAGGTTTGGTATGTATAGATCTGTTTTACAATATATTGGTATAAAAGTTATTTATACGACTTTTAATGCTACTACAATTAGTTGTTTAATAATTGGATTCTTTATGATGTTTTTTAGAGAGTCAAATATGCCAAGATCAGTACTACCAATTTTTTGGTTTATTATCAATTTCACTGCTATTTCTAGTAGATTCGTTTTTAAAGGATTTCTTTATTCTTGGGAGAGCTTTGAGAATTTAAGAAAAAATACTATAATATATGGAGCGGGTGATGCTGGAGTACAATTAGAGGAAAGTTTGAGAAAAAGTGATTCATTTCATCCAATTGCCTTTATTGATGATGATAAAAATAAGCAAGGCACAATATTAAACTACCTTGAAGTTTTTCCAGTTAATCAGATTGACTCACTAATAAAAAATAAGGATGCAAAAGTTTTACTTTTTGCTGTTCCTTCAGCTAGCGATATACAAAGAGCTGATATTTTAAAGCGATTAACAAAGTTTCCTATAGAAGTTAAATTATTACCTTCAATAAATAATATTGTAAATGGGAATCTTCTAATTGATAATATAAAGCATGTGGATGTAAGTGATATTTTAGGAAGAAAACCTGTAATTCCTAAAAAAGACTTACTTGAAAAGAACATATCTCGAAAGAATATTTTAATTACAGGTGCAGGTGGTAGTATTGGATCTGAACTTGCCAGACAGATTTTTAAATTAAATCCAAATAAGTTGATTTTATTAGATAATTCAGAGTTTAATCTATATAATATTCATCTTGAGCTTTCTTCAAAAGCGAATGATATACAGATTATACCTTCTTTATGTACAACAACTAATTATTACCAATTAAAGCAAATTATTAATTCTAATAATATTCACACTATTTATCACGCTGCAGCTTATAAACATGTTCCAATGGTTGAAATGAATGTAGTTTCAGGAACACATAATAATGTAATTGGCACATATAATATTGCGAGAATTTGTGATGAGTTAAAAGTTGAGAATATGGTTCTAGTATCTACAGATAAAGCTGTTAGACCTACTAATGTAATGGGTGCTTCAAAACGACTTTCAGAATTAATACTACAAGCTTATTCAGAAAGAAGTAAATGTTGCTTTTCTATGGTTCGTTTTGGTAATGTTTTAGAATCAGCTGGTTCTGTTGTCCCCCTTTTTAGAAAGCAAATAAAGAGTGGAGGTCCCGTTACTGTAACGCATAGGAATATTACTAGATATTTTATGTCAATTCCTGAAGCTGTTGAACTTGTTTTGCAATCTGGATCAATGGCCAAAGGGGGGGAGGTTTTTGTTTTAGATATGGGCGAACCTATTAAGATAATTGATTTGGCATATAAGATGATTCATCTTAGTGGACTTACACCTATTGATAATGAAAATCCTGATGGAGATATACGAATTGAATTTTCCGGTTTACGGCCAGGAGAAAAGCTCTACGAAGAACTTCTTATTGGAACTGAAGTTACACAATCTGAACATCCTAGAATTATGCAAGCTAAAGAAAATAAAATTTCGTTTGATACAATATTGAGTTGTGTAAATGCAATAAAAAAAGCGCGTGAAACACAAGATGAAAAGGTTGTTAAAGAGTTATTGTTGAAACATATCGACGGTTTTACAACAGAGTTAGGTTAAACATACTACTTTTGTTTTATGAATATTATTATACTTGGTGCAGGTACTTTTGGTACAGCGATTGCTAACGAACTATCATTTAATCCTGGTAATAATGTTTTTTTATATTCAAGAAATTCGAAGAAGGTCGAGGAAATTAATACACTTAATACTAATAAAATTTGTTTTCCAAATAAACAACTTAACAAATCTCTTACTGCCACGACTAACATCAATGATTTAAGCAAAGCTGATATCGTTTTTATTGCATTGCCTTCTAATGTGATTATTGAAAATTTAACAGCATTAAAAGCAAATTTCAAAGATAATGTCTTACTTGTTAATTTATCAAAAGGAATGATGAGTAATGGCGTGACTATCGTAGATAGTATAAGAAGTGATATAGGATTTGAGAATATTGTTACACTTAAAGGCCCTTCTTTTGCTGTTGAGGTAATGGAGCATGCTGACACTTTATTAACTCTTGGATATGACACTCAAAATCAATATGAATTGATCAATTCTATTGTAAGAGAAACAGCACTTCATCTTGATTATACTGACGATATTAGAGGCGTTGAGCTTTTAAGTGTATTGAAGAATATTTATGCACTAGTAATAGGTGTTGTAGATGCTAAATATAATTCTCCAAACACTAGATTTATGATACTATCTAAGGCCTTTGTTGAAGTAAAGAAGATACTTAAAATTGCAGGTGGTGATGAAGCGACATTGTTTTTAGCATGTGGTTTTGGTGATTTATGTCTTACATCATTAAATGATTTAAGTCGTAATAGGACTCTTGGACTATTAATTGGTAAAGGATTCTTTAATGCAGACTATAAATCAAATTCAGTAATTTTAGAAGGATTAAGAGCGGTTAATATTATTTATGATATTATTGGTAATGATGAAAAGAAAAATTTACCAATTTTTAATAAAATCCATGATTTCTTTGCTGATAAAAAAGAAGATTTTGTAATAGATTTTGATGAGTTAGTAGACTACAAAGGAATAAACTAATGTTAATTGTGATTAAATACAATGCTACAAAACATTATTTTAAAGTTAAAAGACAATAATATATTTTCTTGAAAACATTTATTTTAAATAATAAAGTAATTAGATATTTGTTTTCTAATACCATTTCAAATGGCGTAAACTTTCTTTCGAGGTGGTTGTTTAATTATGGGTTAGCTAGATTTATGTCACTTTCTGAATTTGGTATCTTCTCATTTATCAGTTCACTTGCGAATTTATTTAAAAGTTTCATGTCTTTCGGAGGTCAATTATATCT